>CAZRXY010000136.1:0-29832 GCA_964604155.1 uncultured Candidatus Cloacimonadota bacterium
GCCCCGTGCTTTGAGCGGGGGGGTTGATGATGCTCCCTCTGCCCGTAGCCGGCCCCGCCGTCGACGGGCAGGGAGAGGGTGAGGTGAGACGATGATCCCCGAGCTGAAGCACGGGGCTATTCATTGATAAATATAGAGTTAAGTGACTTTGTATCTTAGCTGGTATATGTGCTGTCTCTCAGGTTCATGCCTGCCGAATTAGGAATTTTCACGAGATGAAATCTATTTGGTCGTCACCATTGCGAAGGTCTAAAGACCATTCGCAAGTCACTTAGATTGTAAAAGACCCCTCATCCAAAACCTTGCGAATGGTCGCCATGGTTGACTTTGACAACAATATTTATCTCACATAATATGAATAACTTAACAATACCAAAAATTATAAAAACAGGGGGATGCCAGTTTTCTTGTTCTACCTGCCGCCCACCGCCAAGAAACGCTCCATCCGGACACACCACGCCATGACATTATTATGTTATGGCGTGGTGTGTCCGGATGGGGGGAGATATCTCTATATATCGGCGGTGGGGGGTAATGAGGCGGCGGGGGGTAATGAGGGGTTGAGTTAGAAAAATATTATTTGATTTTTTCTTGACGATAAAGTGCATAAATTTTAGTTGTTTCGCTGTGGGAAATGTCTTCATGATATAGGTCTATTGTTTTTTAGGTGAGAATAGACTGAGAGGGTTTATTATAGCTTGTTTATATCAGGATACATTCTTAATAAAATGGGGTGATGGATCATTGCTTCGGTGAAGTAAGGGGTTAAGAGATGGCAAAAATCCTTATATGTGAGGATAAAGAAGAGACACGGTCAGTTCTGGTGTCTGTACTTTCTGAGCAGGGTTATACAGTATTTGCGGCAGAAAATGGGAAGAGTGGCATAAAGGCTTTCAGGGAGCTTGAGCCCGACCTTGTTTTTCTGGACATTTATATGCCGGTCATGGACGGTTTATCTGCTTTGGCAGAGATAATGAAGCTCAACCCGAATCAGATAGTGATTATGCTGACTGCCTCTTCAGATATCAAGCAATCTGTTCAAGCAATGAAGCTTGGTGCGTATGACTATATAACCAAGCCCTTTGACCTGGAAGAGATGTTTTTGATTATCAAGAACGCCTTAAAGACTGATTCGCTTCACAAAGAAGTAATCCAATTAAAAAAGCAGCTTGCAGAGCGGCAAAATGACATAGTAACAGGCACAAGCAAAGCGATAAAGAATGTAATCAAATTGATAGATTTGGTATCTCCCACTTCAATGAGCGTGCTGATCACAGGAGAAAGCGGCACCGGCAAAGAAGTATTTGCCCAGCTAATCCATAAGCGTAGCGAGCGGGATAAATTTCCCTTTATTGCAGTGGATTGCGGAGCGATTCCTGAGAATCTAATCGAGAGTGAGCTTTTTGGTTATGAGAAGGGAGCTTTCACGGGAGCGGATAAATCACGACAGGGCAAATTTGAGATAGCGCATAACGGAACGCTCTTGCTGGACGAGATCACCAATCTTTCGTTTGATGGTCAGGCGAAGCTTTTACGGGCATTGGAGGAGCACAAGATCAGGCACGTGGGCGGCACGAAAGACATTGAAGTGAATGTGAGGATTATTTCTACCACAAATCTGGATTTGCAGCAAGTGCTGGAAGATGGTAAATTTCGCCTTGACCTGTTCCACCGTTTAAATGAGTTCCAAATACATCTGCCGCCGCTACGTGAGAGGCAGGAGGATATACCTGAATTGGCGCGTTATTTTCTTAGAAGTGCCAATATAGAGCTTGGCAAACAAATTGCATCCTTTTCCAGCCAGGCACTTAATTATATCTGCGGGCATGAATGGCGGGGAAATGTGCGAGAGCTAAAGCATACCTTAAAGAGGGCTGTTCTTCTCTGTGAAACCGATGAGCTTAGTTTGGAACATATAATCACACCGCACGCTAATCACAATTCCAATAATCAGCCACAGCTCTGTTCTACCGATGGGCGGATAGATTTTTATGATGCAGTGGCATCACTGGAAAGAAGACTAATCAATAATGCCCTGGATAGTACGTCAGGGAATAGAACCAAAGCCGCCCAGTTACTGGGTATCAATCGGAAGGCTCTCTACCGAAAGATGAAATCACTTGAAATAGAATAAAGGAGCAATTATGACAAACCAGGAACTTCTTGCTCAGGCAAAGCAATTAAAGAAAGAGAATCCCCAAAAGGCGATCGATGTTTTAAGAGAAATTGATCTCAAGAGTGCTGAGGAGGCTGGCTTCGTCTCACAAGTTTACTGTGAATTTGTCAAAAATTACCTGAATTTGGGTGATTTTGATAAGGTAGAAGAATATTTATCGGAAATAGAGAAAATTATCCCGACAGATAATGATCCAAAATTGAGATTATTTGCGACTGAGATGAAGGGTATTCTTAATATAGAAAAAGGCAATTATAAAGCCGGAATAGACTATTTTCAGGAGGCATTTGAATTAGCAAAATTAACGAAAGACATGAATTTATTGTATAATGAGACGATGAATATCGCAGTAGTGTTTAACAACCTGAAAAAGTTTGATAAAGCTCTGGAATATATGTTATATGCAGAAAAATTAGCCTCTCAGCATAATTTTGATAAATCTCATCTTCTCAATAACCTGTGTGCCTGTTACGGTGATGCGGGTTATCTGGAAAAAGCGATAGAAAAAGGTATAGAGCTGGAAGGTTATCTGATTGAATTGGGTAATAAAGTACTTTTAGTGCCTTGTTATTTGAATCTTGGTAATACATATGGGGTATTAGGCGACTACGGGAGGGCGTTGGAATATTTGAACAAGGCAGAGGAGCTGGCGTCAATAACCAATCAGTCAGAGAGATTCTATGAGCTGAAATTTCACAAAGCGGTAGCTCTCACAGAATTATCCAGGACTGAGGAGGCAATCCCGCTACTGGAATATGCTCTTGACAGGGCAGTTTTCCACGGTAAAGTAGAAAATCAGGCAAGGTATTTAACTGCTTTGGCGCACTGCTATAGTATAATTGGAGATTATAAAAACGCCTATGAAAAACTAGAAGCTTCCAATACTATCAGCGAAAAAATCAATGATGATTCAACTAATGACAAGATAGCGAGATATCAGGCGAAACTTGAAGTAGAGCATAAATTGAACGAGAAAGAGCAGCTCATGATGATCTATGCGCGGCAGGCGGAGATGGGACAGATGATTGCCGCAATAGCCCACCAGTGGAGACAGCCAATCACAGCTTTATCAATTATTCTGGATTCCATTTATGATGCCTGGGAATTTGGAGAGCTTGATGATAAATCGCTGCAGACGAAAATCACTTCCGGCAAGGAATTGATCTCCTCGATGAATAACACGATCAGGGATTTTCGATCTTTTTTTCAGGAGAAACAGGAATACGAAATTTTTAATGTACGTGAAGTTATAGAAAAAGCGGTGAGATTTACCGATTACAGATTTCGGCAGGAAGACATCAAACTGGAATTTCAGGTTAAAGATAATTGTCTGCTTCCCGGCAGCAGTAATCAGTTACTGCAGGCACTTCTGATAATAATCAATAATTCCTTTGATGCCTTTTTGGGAGTCAAACACCATGCACCCTACGTTTCCATCTTGCACAAAAAGGAATTCAATACTTCAGTAATCCGCATTGCGGATAATGCCGGTGGTATTCCTGAAAACCTGATTGATAAAATTTTTCAATTGAATTTCTCTACGAAGAAAACTGAGGACAATTCCGGGATTGGCTTATATCTTGCCAAGATGATCATCGAGGTGAAATTTAAAGGGTTTATCAGTGTAAAAAATTCAAATAAAGGTGCAGTTTTTACTATAGAAATCCCGCTGCCACCCGAAAAAGGCTGATTTTTTTTAATTATTTAATCACTTCTGCCAGTATTTTTTTCTGCTCTAAAGCCGCTCCACTCATTACCTGCTGGATCAAGCCGCCAAACATTCTGCTTAGTAATCCGATATTCATTTTAGAGACCATCACCTTGCCCTCATTTGTTTCATAAACCGCAATTCTGTCCGGCATAATCCCTGCAACATGCTTATTGGCATCATCCTGCAAAATCGTGTATGAGCGTTCTGCTTTGCAAATTTCTATCACCTGCACCCTTAGCATGTCATCATATCCTTCTAAATGCAGCCGTTCCTGGATATCGATCTCGTTTATCACTTCCCAGCCATTATCATACACGCCTGTAATCAGTTTTTCTACCGTAGTCTGAAAATCATATCTGCTTTCCATATTTAAAAGCATCAATTTGGGCATGGTATTCCAGATTGCCGTACCCATCAATAAAGCCCCAATTACCAGTCCTGCTATCAGGTAGATTATCTTTTTCATCTTATCCTCTCTTTTATTTTTCAATGCTGTAACCCAATTTTTGAATTGCGTCAATTATATCAGCATCATCTACCTCACCACTCACTTCCAAAGTCTTGTTTTTTAGGTCAATATTAATATTTTCCAGTTTAACAAGATCATTCAAAGCAGCGGTGATCGCCTGCACGCAATGATTGCAGTTCATATCTTCTATTTTAAATTTCTTCATCTTATCATCTCCTTCCATATTTATCTCTGCCCTGCGGCGTGGTCTGTATCTTCGCCAGAGCGAAAAAATCATCAGAATCGTAAAGAGCACCGTTATGATATCAAGAATAATAGATCTGCTCTCCGTCTGATCTAGAGGCTTCACACTTAATACAACCCCAAAATTATTGATGAGAAAATTTAATAATGTGCCAAACAGAACAGCACTCAGGGTTAATACAGAGATATAAACGGCAGTAATCTTCCTGCCCAGACTTCCGGCAATCACTGCCAGAGAGGCGGCATTTGTAGCTGGTCCCACTACAAGAAACACGAAAGCGGCGCCCGGGGATATACCCTTTAAAATAAGGCTAACTGCTATAGGTATGGAGCCTGTGGCACAAACGTACATGGGCAAGCCCACGATGATCATCAGCATCATCCCTAAAATGCCATTTCCACCATATTGCTCAAAAAAACCATCCGGCACCAGCCAGGTGATTAGACCCGCCAATACAATACCCACTACTAACTGAAGCGAAATATCATCCAAAAAATCGCCATAGGCATATCTGGCAAATCGTACCGCTATACTTTTGGGTCCCTCTGCCCTGTGGTCATGGTCATGATTATGATTATGCCCTGCTGCTGACGAATGTCCGCAGCACTGAGATTTTGGCTCGCTTTTCCCTTTGTTCCAAGGGTGCGAGGGATGAGGGCAAGCCGGATCATCACAATCACAGGTCAGGCAGCAGCCGGCTGCCACCATATCCATTTTTCCCAGGTCATCAGAATCCTTTATTTTATTTGTAGCTAATCCGGTAATTATTCCCATAAAAAGAGCAGTAACCGGTCTATAAATGCCCATAAACAATCCCATCATCCCTATTGTGGGTATCACACTGTCTATGCCGGTCTGCGGGGTTGAAGTCATAAATGAAATTGTGGCTCCATTAGATGCACCTTTACGTTTCAAGTGCAACGCTGTGGGTATCACTCCACAGGAGCATAAGGGCAGGGGTACGCCAAAAGTGGCTGCTTTGATTATAGACCAGAAGTTTGCCTTGCCTAAATGCCGGACTATGAAATCACCTTTCAATAGCACGTGCATCAGACCGGAGAAGGTCAATCCTATAAAGATATAGGGAGCTATCTCCAGATAGGTCAAGTAAATTGCCTGCCACAGATTATCCATTGCTTTTTCTCCGGTAAGTAAAACTTGTTTACCTTACTATTTAAGAGCTGCTTTTAATTTTTCGTGAAGCTCTTTCACGTTTTTCTCAAATTCGTCATCTTCAGAATATTCGGTGTTCTCTGCTCTATATTCAAAACCTTTTTCCAGAGTTTTTAGAGCCTGCTCTGCTTTGCCTGCTTCAAATTGCACTTCCGCCAGCATCACGTAAGCATCATAATGATTTTCCCGCACATTTATAGATTCCTGCAGCGATTGCTGTGCCTTATCAAGCTCACCCATCTTCCAGAAAGCCTCACCCTTATGACGCCAGGGGCATCCCCACTGGGGGCTTTTTTCTGTAAGTATCTGATAAACTGCTATTGATTCTTCATATCTGCCCAGATCAAGCAGTAAATTGGCATAATTAAACTGGGTCTTCATCGAAAGACTGTCCAGATTAGCTGAAAAATATTCTAAATGATTATCAAGCTCGCTATAGTGCAGATATGCCAGGAGCAGCTTTGCCGTCTCATCATCTCTAGCGCTGTAATACTTACAGGCATCCAGAAAAGTCTCAGCACTTGGTGATTTCTGATATTTTTGATATTCTTCATACTCGCTCTGGTCATGCGGGTCAGCAAATAAACCCGTTATCAATCCCGCCATGATCGCAATAATCAATAATTTCTTCATTTTTTACTCCTTTCTTTTCACTATTCCTGATAAGCTAACGATTTTTATTTATTATGATATTTATTCAACAAAAAAATTTCCTGGAGCCTGGGGGCGTTCTTAATTCAGCAATTTCATGAGTTTTTCATAAACTTCCTGAACTGTGATGGATTTCATGCAGTCAAAGTGTCCGAGGGGGCAGGAATCGGAGCCGTGCAGCGAACATGGGCTGCAGGGTGCGTTTTTTGAAATTGAGATATTTTTATCATTTAAGGGGGCAAATCCGAGCTTGGGCGAGGTGGCACCAAAGATAGTGATTTGCGGCTTGCCTAATGCGGCTGCCAGATGTGCTGGACCGCTGTCATTAGCTATCACTGCTGCTGCTGCTGCTATTAGTGAAATCAGTTGATTGAGTGCTAATCTATCTGTGAGATTTATAATTTCTATTTTGCATAAATCTTCAAGTTCTCTAGATAGATCAATTTCTGTCCTGCTCCCCGCTATAACCACAAGCCACTTCTCACCGATCAGATTAATTAATTCGGCAAAATTCTGCAACAGCCATCTTTTGGTGAAGCTGGTAGCACCCGGAAAGATCAATATAAGTTTTTGTGAATTTCTACTTATAAGTCTCGATAATTTTTCTGAGTTATAATCTGAATTTAGTTTTGGGTAGTCGTTTTTTGGCGGTATCCCCAGTTTTTTTAAGGCAGAATTATACAGGTCTAAAGTAGAAGATATGCGGCTGTCTGTTTTATGGGCAACTATCAATTTACGTAATCTGCGTTCCTTATTATAAATCACCTGCCGTTTTGCCCGGCAAAATATCCGGATCAAAGCTGTATTGGGTTTGTTATGCAAATCAATCACCAGATCAAATCTATATCTAGAGAGCTTCAGCAAATCTCTCAGGTTATCACCCCATTCAATTATCCTAAACTTCTCTGGAAATGACTGCACTACTTCTTTATAGGCGGGTTTCACCAGATAATATACCTCGGCTTGTGGGTAATATTCCAAAATCCTTGCCACTACCGGCTGAGTTATCACCACATCACCCAAAGATGATAACCTGATGATCAATATCTTCATCTTGCCTCCATGGTTCTAGATAAATTCTAAGTCTCACAGGCAAATCCTTCATAAATCCTGTCAATTAAATTCGACAACTCCTGGCTCATAAATCACACTGCAGGGGGGATGGAATAATTTTGGATTTTGGATTTTGAATGAATGCCCCGAGCTGAAGCTATGGGCTATTCATTGATAAATATAGAGTTAAGTGACTTTGTATCTTAGCTGGTATATGAGCTATCTCTCTGGTTAATGCCTGGCGAATTAGGAATTTTCACGAGATGAGGCTATCTTATCTTTATAATCTTCACCTGTTCTGTTTTATTATCATAATAATTTAGTATAAACAGATAAACGCCGGAAGCGGTGGGATTTCCTTCAGCATCCTTGCCATCCCAATATGAATTGGATAACTTTCTTATCAGCCTGCCTTTGATATCATAAATCTGCATATTTTTCGGGGTATGTCTTTTTGTATCGCAAGCAAAATTCACTTCGTCTTTAAATGGATTGGGATATGCTTTCACATCACGCGCCTCGGTAATCTCCTGCTGGAAACCTGCAGATGGCTGCGGCAGAAATTTCATATCTGTGCCATAAAGAGCTGCTTGATATTCAGCGATAAAATTCTCCTCCAGATCATAGAGAGAAACAGTGAAATTCTGCCCCCACATTCCTCCCAGAACAGCTATCTGTCTATCATCTGCTTCCACGACGCTCCCACCCGGCGTAAATGGTGCTGCCGGTGAATAAATCACTTCCCAGCTTGCAGCATCATAGGCATAAATTCCGGTATTCATGGCATCTGCGATATAGATAATGCCACCCGGGGTTATAGCAAGATCAGAGCAGTATCCGCCCATATCTATAGTGTGCACTATCTCATTTAGTTCAGTATCGATGATCTGTATTTTGCCGGAAATTTCTTCCCAGTTGCCGGTACACGAAACATGAATAAAACCATTATCCGCCAGGAGATATTGGGGATTTGCAGATGCCGAGATGGTTTGTATCACCTCAAATACCTCCAAATCGATCACAGATATGGAGCAATTAGAATAACCGGTCATATAATCTGTATTCCCCACATATAGCTTACCGCCAGAGACCGCCATGCCGGCGGGATTATTCCCCACCAGCAGGTTATCCACTACCTGCATAGTTGCCAGAGATATCTTATAAATGCGATTAGATAATCCGCCGGAAACGTACAAAAACTCCTCAGTCAGCAAAAGATCATAGGGATTAACAGTAGAGCCCAGATAGATATTACCCAGCGTGCTTCCATCTGATACAGCAATCTTTTGAACGCTGTTGCCGCCGGAATTAACCACATAAATGAAATTTCTGTCACACTCCAGCCTGTTTGGCAGAGAGCCCAGAGCGGCAAAGCTGTTATTTATCACTCCACTTTCGGTATCTATCCGAGAGAGAGTTTCGCTGCCGCTATTCAGCACAAAAAGCACTCCGGCATGTGCCCAGACCCCTGCTAATAGTATAAATAGCAAAATTCTTTTTACCATGATCACCACCTTATATTAAAATTCAAATTATAATTTCTTCCCGGTTGCGGGATATATTCATATGTATTGTAATTACCATCCAGAATATTATTCACCTGCAATTCCAGCTCTATCAGGATTGTGCCGATCTCCCAGAAGTAGCCTAATGAGCAGTTATAGAGCTTATAAGCCGCTAATTGCTTCTCTTTCATTAATTGGTCACGTGTAGTCCACTGGCTGCCGGTCAGCTCTACTGCGGGTTCAAATTTGATCTTGTCCACTCGCCACTGCAATGAGATATTCCCCTGATAATCCGGCGTATAGATTAATTCCTTTTCGTAATAGGCAGAGGGTTCGCCATTTGCCAGTACTGTTTTATCTGCCGTGATTGTCCGGTTATATACTGCTTTCAGGATCAGATTTTTCAAGGGGTGCAATTCGCAGCGGAATTGAAGGTTTTTCACTTCTGCAGCACCAATATTGGTTGGTTTCCATGATGAATTAAAGGTTTGCAGCCAGATTATCATATTTTCCAAAACATCACTGCGTCCCGTGATATCAAATGAATTTTCCTGATACCTGATTCCTGCGGCAGCCTGCCAGCCTTTGCTTGTCTCAGCCTGCAAGTCTGGATTGCCCACCCCCTCTGCATCGCCCCGCCAGTACATACTATAGAAAGAGGGCAAGGTGAAACCCCGTAGCCTGCCGATAGAGCCTTTTAGTCTAACCAGTCCTTCTTTTTCTACACCGGCAAACACGCTGCCGCTGGCATGTCCCTCAAAAGCTTCTGCCTTATCATAACGCCCACTCAATTTCAGCCAGGGTTTTATGACTCCCCTGCCGGTTGTGAAAGTATTTTCAGTAAAGCAGGCTTGGGACTGCCGTAATTTTCTGGCAATGGAATTCGCTGGTCGGGTGGTTTCTTCATATTCATAAGATTCGCTGCTTAGTTCGACGCCCAGTATGATATCGATATTATCAAACTGTTTCCAGGTGATCTGCGGTTTTATCCCCTTTGCTCCCTTATTATTTATGCCATACTTATAATAATATAAGTTATAGCAGTGAGGTTCATCAAGATGTGTGTTATCATAAATTGTTTGTTCGCTGTGATACCAGGTATTGATTTGGTAGTTTAGTACTCTGGTAAACAAATTCCAGCCGGCATGCACTTTCCAGATTTCACCCGTCATTGCAGCGCCTTCAAATAAGAGAGGTGTATTTATTGCTCCGGGAAGCATACGGAAGAAATCAGTGTAATACAATTTTACATTCCAATCTCCCCACTCTGAATTATATCTACCGAAAGCAGCCAGATCAAGCTGCCGGAAATTATTGTTTTTTCTCACCTGCGTATTGCCTGCCACCTGCCAATCCTCTGGCACCGGGTAGGAAAAATCATTCTCTCCCTGCTGATAGCTGATATTGCCTTGCAGCCTGAATTTTTCTAATGCCTTACTATAACAGATATCCGCAGCATAATTATCATAAGAGCCATAGCTTAAACTGCTGCTTAATTCCGCTGCTCTGTCCTTTGTGCCGGTTATAAGATTAAGCACAGTACCCATAGATCCCGAGCCTGCTTCCACGCTTCCCGGCATTATTTCCATTTCTGATATCATGCTTAGTGGTATGCGTGAAAGATCAAATTCTTCTCCGCTTCTATTCATGGCAATGCCATCGAGCATTACCAGTGTGTGGCGAGCGTCATAGCCCGGCACATTTAAGGTCTGATGCGAGCCTGCCAGCCGGATTCCACTCATTATCAAATTACTCTCAGATGCCAGATAATCGGCGGCTGAAATATATTGAAGCTTCTCATTCTCTGTTAATGTGATTTTTCTCACCTGACTGCTGCAGCCGGCGGCACTCTCATAGATATTTTTACCCGAAATCGGCAAAACCAGTCTTTTTATTTCCAATACTGTGGGTAATAATTCTGCGTCAATAATCACATCTTCATAACCTATCTTATGAAATAACAGGCTGTCTCCATCCGCCACTTTTATTCTGTAATCACCCTCAGAACCACTTAGGGCATAGCCTGCACGGCTTTTCACCAATACCTGGTTCAGGGGCTCACCTTGCTCGTTTCTCACATAACCCGATATCTGCCACTCACTCCAAGCTGGGAAAAACAGCAGAATTAACAAACCAAAGATCAGCGACCTCATCTACCGCCTTCCACTGGAATAAACTAAATTAGGCTGACCACTCTCCGGATTGGTGATCACTTTTATCTTCTGTCCGTACACTTCACTTAAAATAGATTCTGTGATCACTTCCTGCGGCTTGCCTTTTTGCACCACCTTTCCATCCTTAAGCATCACCACCTGCTCGCAATATTCCACTGCCAGATTAATGTTATGAGATACTACAATAATTGTCATATTGCGGCAAAGATTTATGCCGTTCAGTATCTGCATTATGCCTATAGCATGATTCACGTCCAGATTGGCAAAGGCTTCGTCCAATAGCAGTATTGGCGTCTCCTGAACCAGTGCCCTTGCAATCGCCACCCTCTGCTGCTCACCTCCGGACAGTTCACTGAAATTCTTTCCGGTAAATTCTTTTAGATCAAGCTCTTCCAGCACGCTATCTACCTTATGATAATCATTTCTGCTATAAATGCCGAGATATGATAGATAGGGGTACCTGCCCATCAAGACAAGCTCCCGAACCTGGTACTCAAACTGAAGCTGAAAATTCTGCGGGATGATGGCGATCTTTTTTGCCAGCTCTCGGCGATTATAACTGCCTATTGCTTTGCCATCGATCTCGATCTCACCCGAGACAGGCGGCAAATAACCGGAGATACACTTCAAAAGCGTGCTCTTGCCGGCTCCATTAGGTCCCAAAATCGCCGTCTGAATGCCAGCCTCAAAGTGCAAATTCACGCGATCTAATACCTGCCGATCCTGATATCCGGCAGATAATTCATTAATTTTTATCATAAATACCTCATTCTGCTTGACCGCTTTTGCGGCGTTTCAGAAATATGTTGCGAACTCCTACTAAATGAGTATGTTATTTTGAGGAGAAAGAATATGTATATATCCACGAAGACCGGATATGCTCTCAGGGCTTTGATAGAGCTTGCTTTGTCAGATAACGGTCAGCCGCTTTCGATAGCTGAGCTATCGAATCGTCAGCAATTACCGCCTAAGTATCTGGAGAGGCTATTTAGTCTGCTCAAGAGGGCGGGTTTGGTAAAAAGCCGTCAGGGCTCACACGGTGGTTATCTTTTGTCGCGTTCTGCCTCTGAGATCACGTTTCAGGAGGTGATGCTTGCGGTGGAAGAATCTCATTTTCACAGCTACTGCAACCACCAGAAAATCGATACTAATTACTGCCAGGGCATATCCTGCGAGCTTCGCAATTTTTGGGACAAGATTTCAATTGATCTGGAATCTTATTTCTCGGGGATTTACGTTGAGGATATCATAAAGAATTATATTGGAGTAAATAATGGAAAGAATTTATCTGAATAACTGCCTCACGAGCCAGCCGGCGCCAGAAGTAGTAGAAGCAATGTTACCCTATTTTAAGGAGAAATTCAGTTTCCCGGAGAACTTTATAACACCAGGCACGGAGCGTCAGCATGAGCTTGAAAATTTCAAGTCTATCATAGCTGCCTCGCTCAATGCCAAGGCATCTGCCCTGCATTTTACCGGCAGCGGGACAGACGCCAATAATCTGGCGATAAAGGGTTATCTTTCTGCCAATGCCCATAGAGGCAATCACCTCATCTGCTCCGTAATAGATTATCCCGATATCCTCACCAATGCCGCTTATTTTGAAGAGAGCGGTTTTGAAGTATCTTATCTTGGTTGTGACAGCGATGGCATTATTGATTTAGAAGAGCTAAGGTCTGAATTACGTGCTGATACGATACTGGTGATGACCACTTTAGCAAACCATACTGTGGGTACGCTGCAGGACATCAAAGAAATCAGGGATATCATAGATAATTCTAGTGCTTCGGCAGCTCTTTTTGTGGATGCCTGCCAGGGGTATGGCAAAGTGCCTGTAAACGTGGTTAGTATGGGTGCCGATCTCCTTACAATCTCTGCACATAAAATTCACGGGCCACAAGGTATCGGAGCTCTCTATATAAAGCCGGGCATCCAAATTGCTCACACGCGTCATGGCATAAATAGAATTGATCCGCTTGCTACGGGTGCGCTTTCGCTTGCCAATATAGCCGGCTTCGCCAAAGCAGTAGAGCTTAATTTTGCCGATTTTGAGACGAATGCGGAATATCTCCATGATCTTTCAAGCTATCTTTATGAAAACCTGCAAAAGAATATCCCCCATATGATGCTCAATGGTGCCGGCTTTGAAAAGCGTGCTCCTCATAATCTTAATGTCTCTTTTGAATTCATAGAAGGCGAAGCTATTATGATGATGCTTGATCAATACGGCATCAGCGTGGCAACCGGCAGCGCCTGTTTCTCGGAAGGATTGCAGGCAAACTATGTGATGATGGCTATGGGCAGAACCCATGAGCAAAGCCACAGCTCTATGAAATTTACCGTCAGCCGCTATAACACTAAAGAAGAAATTGATTATGTGGTACGGAAACTCACGGAGATCGTCCACGAACTCAGAAAAAGAAGTCCGCTTTATGAGGATAATTATAATAAAAATAAATAACTGTGCTGCACAGAAAGACTCTGTGACAGATCAAAAGGAGTAAACATGCAATATTCCCAAAAAGTGCTCGATCACTTTATGAAGCCCCATAATCTCGGCAAGCTTGATGACGCAAATGCCGAAGCTACCGAAGGAAGTCCCGCTTGTGGTGACCAGGTTTCTATCTGGCTAAAAGTTAATGATGCTACTCAGATCATCGAAGACATTGGCTTCCTCTCCTATGGCTGTGCTTCAAATATTGCCACTGCTTCCATTATTACAGATATGGCAAAAGGTAAAAGCATTGCCGAAGCAAAAGAAATTTCCTGGAAAGAAGCTGCTAATGAGCTTGATGGCTTGCCGCCAGTAAAAATGCACTGTTCCGTTCTTGCGGTGGATACCCTGCGAAAGGCTATCAAAAATTATGAGATTGCACATCATCTCATAGAGCCCGAAAGTAATTCGCTCAATAAGGAGATTGTGCTCGCAGAAATCTCCAAAATCCTCTACCCAAAAGTCGGTGAAGACCTTATCTCACTTAAAATGGTGAAATATGTGGGCGTCTCTGAAGACGGCATCGTAACTATTGATGTGGAATTACCAAAATTTGATCAATTCCGTGAAAATCTTGCCGAAGAAATTAGAGAACACATCCAGAACATCCCGGGAGTCAAAGATATTGTAATCAATATCTGATATATGCCACTCTATCCGGTCTCACTATATACAACTATAAAGATCAAGTTAGCTGTGAATATCGGCTGATACAGCCTTAATTCCGGCTATTTTCTGCGTCCAAGCAGATATATAAACAAAGGGCAGCCAATAAAGGACGTGATAATCCCAACCGGCAGCTCAATAATCAGCAGGTGCATGGCAATAAAATCACTGATGAGCAAAAATATTGCCCCAAACATACCGGCATAAAAAATACTTGCAGCCTTATTTCCTTTCCAGGTCAGCCTTACTAGATGGGGCACTATTAATCCTACAAACCCGATTATTCCGGAAAACGCCACCGTCATTCCTGTCAGCAGAGAACAGACAACAAAAATCTCTATCCTGTAACGGCGCACATTAAGCCCCAGACTGCCCGCTACTAATTCTCCCGTAGAAAGCAGCAATAGCCGTCTGCCCTGCAAAAATAGCCAGAGCAGTAACACCGCCGCCAATCCGCAGATAACCAAAAATATCCGCCATTCATTTTCACTGAAGATGTGTCCCAGATTACCCATTAATACATTGATAATATTGCTGATATCATTCTGATTAAGATACATCATCAGAGAAATTATCGAAGACAGGAACATACCCACTATGATGCCGGACAAAAGAAGACGCGAGCTGTTGAAAATACCGTTCCGGCTCGCCAGCCAGTAAACCAGCAGCATAGCTGCCAATGCTCCCAGAAAACCAAAAAGCGGTATCAGCAAATACATCCCCAGTGCTCCGGCTAAGATGCTCGCCAGTGCGGCGCCGGAACTAACCCCCAGGATATACGGTTCTGCCAGTGGATTATCCAGCAGAAGCTGATAAGCAAATCCGCAACTGCCGAGTACCATTCCGGTAAGTAAAGTGAGGATCAGGCGTGGCATACGCAGATGACGGATAACATATCCGCTCTCTACACCAAAAGCAAGATAGATAGAGATCAGTATCGCCAGCAGTATGAAAGATAAAAGTAATCGCCTGTATCTAATCATCTTCTGCCTCAAGCAGTGCCCGTAACTTCCGTACGCCTTTTAGAGAACGCGGCGTAGCCCGTACAAATAAATCTGCATCAATCTCAGCCGCTGCAAAAACCCTGTTATTCCGCACGGCACTCACCTGAGACCAGCCCTTTCTGCTGCTCACCTGCTCTGCACTGATCCCTGGGTATAACAACAAAATATATTCCGGGTCTGCTGCTAAAACAGCTTCCGGCGAAATCCTGCTGTAATCCCGCGGCAATTCCCCAAACACATTATCAAATCCTGCCAGTTCCACCAATTCGCCTATATAAGACCCATCGCTTATGCTCATTACAGGATTGCCATATATCTCCACATATAGCCGCGGTTTATTTCCGGGTAGACTCTTTTTGTAATCTCTTATCATCAATTTTAAACTGTCCGTAAGCACCTTTGCTGCTTCCTGCTTACCCAATATTTCTCCAATGCCTGTGATTGATTGCAGCATCTCATCTAAGGATGAAGGATAGATTTTTTCTACTCTTATCGAAAGCTTCGCCAATTCCTGAGCCATAAATTCCTGCTCCAGTCCCGAAACAAATACAATGTCCGGCTCAAGCGAAACCACCTTCTCCATATCTATTTTACCAAATGTACCTATCTGATTCTTATGCCGCAAATCTGCCGGATAATCACACTCACGAGTAACGCCCACTATAAGATCACCGGCTCCCAGATGAGTAACTATCTCCGCCACTTCCGGCGAAGCTATCACGATCCTCATCCTGGAATCCTGCGGACGCTCTGGCTTTACGCAACCGGATAGCAATAATATCTGAATTATCAATAATAACAATAATATAATCTTATTCTTCACTGCACCTCCTGCCATAATGACGCAAAAGATACAGGCTCTGGGCATATTCCCTGTTCTCAGCAGTTTATGCTCACAGTCCGTATGGCAGGTTTCCTGGCTTGCAGCTCTATCTATCCCGTGCCTTCCCGCTCCCGCAGTGACACAGGACTTTTCCTGTTCTCTGGCTGCATACAGTGGCTGAGACCGCTCACGCCTCTCACGTGATTCCCTTTTAACTTTCGCACCACACAGCGATTTTCTTTGGGCACCTTCTATGAATGCCCTTCATTGTGTCAAATACATTTTTCGGCAGGGGAGGGGGGAGGAATAATTTTGAATTTTGAATGTTGAATGAATTGCTCCCGTCTCTTGTGTCCTGTCTCACTTTTAACTTCTTGCTTCTCATCACCCATCACCCATCACTCATCACCCATCACCCATCACCCTCTTCAATTTCCATTCAGGCGAGAGCCTGCTTCTCTTGTAGGGAGATTTTTGAGCCATGAGAAAAATAATCCCGGGAAATGGAATACTATGTTTGGCAATGCTTGACAATAATGCCTAACATTTTATTTTTATCATCAGAATTGTTAGGCAGGTAATTATGAGTATTATTAAAGATATTTTAAGAGATGAAAGAGATCGTTTAAGCTCACTTGAGTATCAGATAAAAGAGGAGATCTTGTCTTTACCGAAAGGTTCTCTTTCTCGCAAGAAAAGGAGTAATCGTTTTTTTTTATATTTAGCCTATAGAGAGGGGGATAAAGTAATTTTCAAGTATGTCGGGAAAGAGAATTCTCCTGAGGTTAGATCATTAGAGGAGGGGATCAGGCGACGCAGGAAGCTCGAAAAACGATTAAGGGAGATAAAAGTTTCTCTCAAAGAAATAAAAAGAGGATTAAATGAAGGATAATTACGATTTGTTCCATAAAATTTTGCACAAGTTTCATGATACGGGTATTCTGGAAAATATCATATTGATTGGCAGTTGGGTTTTGCCGGTTTATAAGAGATACTTTGGTAATTCGGCAGAGATACCAATTTTGAGGACGAGTGACATTGATTTTTTGCTTTATAATCCGCCTGAAATAGAGCAAGAAATCAGCATTCCTGAGCTGCTTAGAGAGTTTGAATTTGAGGAGCAATTTTCACTTTTAGGAAATCATTCCAAGTTTGTTCATTCTGATCTTGAGATTGATTTTCTCATACCTGAGATTGGAAGAAAAAGAGACAGCTCAGTTTTCATTAAGGAGTATAAGGTTATAGCTCAAGCTTTGAGATATTTGTATTTTGTTCAGAATCATACTCTAAAAGTCAATTACAATAATATCAATCTGATTGTCCCTGAACCTACCGTATTTGTTTTATTTAAGTTCCTTCTTTCAACTAGAAGAAAAGTCAGGGCAAAAGTTGCTAAAGATATCGCTACTGCAGTAGAATTAAGTGATTTTCTTATTAGCCTGCCGGATCAGGTTGAGAAGTTTGAGAAAACATTTTCTGAGATGCCTAAATCGTGGCAAAAGAAGCTTCTAAAAATTATTGAGATCAATAATCATGACCTATTTAAGATTGTTAAACGGGCATCAACCTGTTTTCCCAGTTAAATCGGCTGAGCTTATTGGCATTAATTGAATTACACAAGGTTCAACTGCCGGTCATATTTACATGTTATCTCGGGATAAATCCCGATCAAGAGGTGGTATCGTCCACCTTCAATTAATGTGAAGAGGCAAAGGAGAGGGAGAGGGAGAGGGAGGACTGATGCTGAGCATAAAAAATCCCCGAGCTCAAAGCACGGGGCTATTCATTCTATCCCTCGTCTCTTGTGTACTGTCTCACTCTTCACCCATCACTCATCACCCATTACCCATCACTCTTCACTCATCACCCTCTTCAAATTCCATTCAGGCGAGATTCTACTTCTTTTGTTGGGAGATTTTTTTTGCCGGGGAAAAAATATTCGGAGGTCTTCCAGATTGGATGAATGAATTGCCAAAAAAATAAAAAGGTGCAAATTGATACCCCAAAAAACGAAAAAGTGTGGCAGACAGAGGTTTATTCTATATATATTTAATATTTACGGTGTAACTTTAGTGCAACTCTTTGTTTTTATTTTGTATCATGTTGTTTTTGTGTGAGATAGGTGGGGAGTAAGAAGAGGAGAGGAGAGGAGGAGAGGAGGAGAAGAGGAGAAGAGGAGAGGAGGAGAAGGGGTGGGGACTGGGAACTGGGAACTGGGAACTGGGGACTGGGAACTGGGATTTCTTTGGAAATGGTGCTTCGCATGTGAGAAGTGGGTATTACTGGTGATCTCGATAGTTTGCGAGTTTGAGCGATTTGCCTCTGTCTCATTTCTCTCTTGTACAAAGTCACTACACTATGATACATATTCATTTCGATCATCGGCACTCGATCTTTGTTTATTGGAGTGCCATTTTTTAGTGTACCAATTTAAACTGCCAACTACAGCTTCTCGCCCAGCCGCGAGCTATAAGCACGGGGCTATTCATTCATCATTCAAAATTATCCCATCATTCCTGCAGGATTTTTTTTGCTAAGAATTAAAAAATTCCGGGGGTATACTATGGAAAAATGAAAGTAATTGACAAAAACGGAACAGATTTTGCTTAATACTACATTATCTTAGGTAAAGGAGATATTATGTATAAGGTAGCGGCTTTAATAGCAGTAACAATTTTGGTATTGTCTGTTTGTCTGGGGGGTTATGAGATAGAGATGTCTCAGGGTAAGTTAATAATCAGTGGTGAGCCTGGGGAGCTTAGTATCACTGAATTAAGTTTAGGTTCGGGGAGGTTTGCTGAAATTTCTATCTCTGGTTTTCAGAAGGGTTCAGCCCTTGGGGAGCCGGATTTACCGCATTACAGCAGGTTAGCAGCCTTACCTGAACAAGGTAACTGGTCAGTAAATAAATTTACATATGATGTAAAAGAAATAGACATACCCTATTCCGTTGTACCGAGTGGCTGGGAAGATTTGAGTGAGATAGCGGGATACAGGGGGGAAGATTGGTATCCCAGTGAATTAGTTACAATTTCTGATCCTTCTATAATGCGAAATTACCGTTTTTCGCAGGTGACCATAGCTGCGGTGCAATACAATGCTGTTTTGCAGAAGATCAGGATACTCAGTAATATACATCTTGAATTGAGCATAGATGAAAGCATAAGCAGCAATCCCTGGGCGGGTCGTGAAATGCCTGGTTCTGCGTCATTCGACAGATTAGCTCAGGATTTGATCTTTGGGATAGACAATTATCGTAACGCTCATGATTCTGCCGGCAGTCTGCTGATCATTTGCCGTCCTAATGTGCAATCCTATCTGGAGAATTTATCTGAATGGAAACAGAAGCTGGGTTACCACACCAGCATTGCGACAACGGCAAATACAGGCAGCACCAATAACTCAATCAAGAACTATATTCAAAACGCCTATGACACCTGGGAATACCCGCCAGACCACGTGCTTTTAGTAGGTGATGTAACCGGCAGTTATAGTTTACCGGCATTTTACTGTGAGGGTTATATGTATCCTACGGCGGTGACGGATCACAATTATGCTTTACTTTCTGGCACGGATTATTTTCCGGATGTACTAGTAGGCAGGATCTCGATTCAGAGCACTACTCATCTAAGCACTGCCATATCCAAAATAATCAATTATGAGGGCAATCCCTATATGACCAATACGAATTGGTATAATAAGGCACTGATGATGAGCGTAGTTAATGACCAGTGGGGTCAGGAGTATTACTCGGGTCGTGAGACGGTGATAGAAGCCGGTAATAAGCTGCTTGATTTCACCTATACTCAGGTGGATACCTTTATAGCGCCCTATCAGAGCAGTGCCACACAACTAAGAAATCTGATCAATACGGGTTACACTTTTTTAAATTACCGTGGGTTTGGCAGCACCTATTACTGGACGGGAGCTAATGGCGGTCACATGTTTGAGATCAGTGATATAAACAGTCTATCTAATGGCTGGATGCTGCCAATGGTGACCAGCATTGTTTGCGGTGGTGCAGATTTTGCCTCCAGCTATACCACCTGTTTTGGGGAGACCTGGGTAGTTTCCGGCTCCAGCAGTAATCCTCGGGGTGGCATTGCCTTTATAGGTCCCAGCGAGCATGATACTAAAACTCCCTTTAATAATTGCAATGATCTGGGCATATATCAGGGAATAACTCAGGAGGGCATCTATGGCACATCTGCTATGATGCTGCGGGGTAAGATGGAAATGTATAACAATTATCCCTATTGTCATGCCTGGGGGGATGCTACCAATTCCGATCAGTTCTACTTTTATGTTTATATTCTTTTAGGAGACCCGAGTGTTCAGATATGGACAGACGTCCCCAAAAGCTGTGAGCTGACAACAGCGACAGAGATACCAGAGGGGCAGAATTATGTGGAAGTATCTATCAGTTCAGAAGATAATGAATTAGAAGGATTCATGATAACCGTCACAAGTGATAGCGGATTACTGGCGACGGGGCTGACAAATTCTCTGGGCAGTGCCTATATCCCAGTTATGATGCCATTGGGGGATTATGCGGTGACAGCCTCTCGCTATGGTTATATCCCCAATAGCGCAAGTATAGAAGTGATAAGCGGTGATAATCTTGGGATAGAGGATTATTCTACGAGCATCACACCTACTGCGGGGGAAGATTTTGAGCTGCAATTGCTGCTTAGAAATTACGGCACTACTGCGTCAAGCAATATAGATGTGGAGATATATAATTACGATGGTTATTTTGATGTAATTAATAATCAGGCAAGCCAGGGCTATCTGGCAGGAGGAGCTGCGGCTACTTTGAGCTTTGAGCTTTCAGCAGGACAGCACTGGATTAATGGCAGAAATGGCATAATATTCTGTAATATCAATTCCAGTTCAGGATTTTTTACGGGATTAATTGAGCTGGAGATTCAATCTGCAGAAATGATCGTGAGCAATATTGAGATCGATGTGCCGGGAGGGTATCTTGGTCAAGGGATGCTTTGCCCGCTCTATCTGGAGCTATATAATTGTGGTGAAGTATCCGGCGGCAATCTGAGCACGGTGCTTTATAGTCTAAATTCTAATGCCATCGTATCAGAAAACGTCTCGGAATATGGTGATATTGCTCCTGGCACAAGCGGAACAAATGCTACGGCTTTTGAAGTGCTGGCAGCAGATGTGATCAGCGGGCAGGTCGCCAGTCTTCAATTGAGTATTTATCGCGGTAATGAGATAGTACAGGTAATCCCTGTAACTATTCCAGTCGGCGAGATAGGAGAGACAGACCCCACGTTTGACACATACGGCTATATGGCAATAGAAAGCAGTGATATTGGGAATTTTGAGGTTCCGGAATATGAGTGGCTTGACATATCGCCATTTGCTGGAGGCGAAGGCACCTATCTCACAGCACCCTTCATGCACGAAACCACAGATGGCTGGATCGACCAGATAGACCTGCCCTTTAGTTTTCAGTATTACGGTGAAGAATTTGACAGGATCACGGTTTGTCAGAATGGTTATTTTTCGTTTGGGGAAGCCAATACGCTGTTTTTCCGCAACAAATCTCTACCTTCCGGCTATGGTCCCGGCGGCATGGTTTGCCCCTTCTGGGATGATCTTGAGCAGGGATATGTTTATTACTGGTATGATGAAGATAATCATAGATTTATGATAGAATGGAAGAATATGCGGTCTGTTTATAGTCCTGGTCAGCGTCAATATTTTCAGGTGGTTTTGCGGGATCCGGCACATTATCCCACGGCAACGGGCGATGGTGAGATCATATTCATTTATCAGCAGGTAAATAATGTGGATCAATCGGATAATTATGCGAGCGTGGGCATTGAGAGTCCGGATAAGACAATGGGCTTAGAAATCAGTTTTGCCAATTTTTATGCCACTACAGCCCACACTCTATCAGATGAGACGGCAATATTATTCACACCGGTGCAGCCGGCGGCAGGTGGTATTCTTTATGGAGATGTGGATGCTAATGGGGCAGTGGAAGCCTTTGATGCTTCACTTGCATTGCAATATTTTGTGGGTATAGACCCGGGAGCAGTAGCCCCTCTGCCTTGGCCGCAATGGCGGATCGAGAGAGCGGATGTGGATGGCAATGACGTGGTGGAAGCGTATGACGGCTCGCTGATCCTGCAATATTTTGTGGGTATCATCAGTGAATTTCCAGTAGAAAATACGAGAAGAAGATAACCAATGACAATAAAATTGTGGACTTGTGATTCCACTGAGAAGGAGGATATATGAAGCATATTTTTATAATTTTAGTACTGCTGATAATCAGCATTCAGCTCAGATGTGATGAAAGTAAAACAGACAAGATACTGGAGCGTAGTGAAGAAACGGGCAAAAAAGTGGATACTCTGTATGAGCAGTACAAAAACGATCCACTGGCAGATAAGACCTGGGGGGTGGAATTTAACCCGGTGCGTTTAATAGCCCAAAAGGGAGACAGCTCTACTCTAAGTGGAGCCTTTTCATATTTTGGCAAACCCATGATGGAAATAGTAATGCCCTGGTATTACTATAAGAATGATTTTCCACTTATAGAAGAAGGTAGTGGCAGTGGTACAATCCATCATAATGGTTATGACAGGCTTTTTTATGCTGATACGCGGGTAAGATTATTCACGGGTAACACATCAAACGGCTTTTTCCTGAGTGCTTTGGCTCGCTATGCGAATGTGCATAACACGCATTATTTAAAGGGATCACATTATTGGGATTACTACTGGGATGATGAGTATCAGGCAGGTATGGGCAAACGCACGGAGCATAAACTGGGCATTGGATTTGGGATAGGCTGGCGAAGCTTTTCGCAGCGGGGATTTTATTGGGCATTCAGTTTTAGCGTAGGCAGATATTTTATTGGAGACGAAAACATCCTGCATAATGGAGCCACTTCCCTATTATTTTTGGAAGAAGCCAGTAACGATCACGATATCTTTTATGATCTGGAGTTTCTTAAGTTCGGGTTTGCTTTTTAATCTCTGTATCTTTCCCGGGATTTTGTCTGCCAGGTATAGGGATATAGAATCCTGAAGTATAATTGATTTATGTCTCGGAATGACAGAGCTTTTGTGAATCTGTATTCGTGTGAATTCTGTTTGTATTCGTCCAGGCTGAATTCATAGAAAAATTTAATATCCCCGGGTAATTTGTATCGTAAAGATATCTTTTGGATAATCGAGACGCGGTCTTTGATATAATCCTGTGAAGATTTCTGAAAAGTGATCTCGTAATTCAAGAATATATCTCGCAGCAGGTATTTTCCTGCTCTAAGGGTGAGATTTTCCAAGAGAATATCGGAACTGTATTGCCTCACGGGGTCTTCTTCTAAGCCGTATAATTCGCTGTCTCTTGATAATAAATTATAAATAAAGGACGTTTCCATCTGGAAATAATCAATATTCAAAAATCTGGATACTATTTGCTCAAATCTATTTATCATAGGGTCTAAAAGCATATTTTCAATTTCAAGACCGGCGGTTTGCACCAGGTCATCTCTGAAAACGCGTGATCTGTTTTGGTGCGGCATTTCAGATAAGGATCTGCCATACCTGAGGCGGAACAATTTATCTGCATCGGTGATATCCAGGGCATTATCACTGAGGATATTGAATTGAAGATTATCGGGGAAACTACCGGCATTATCGGAACTCACCTGCACCTGGATCATAGTGCCGTCTGCCGTCTTTTTGCTGAATAATCCGTCCAGTATGATCTCATCGTACTGGTGGGCATATCTCAGATAAATCTTCTCCACCTGCAAATCGGTTCCCAGAAGTATCAGGCTTCCTGCAGACGAAACCAGATCAAGTTGCGGAGACCTGAGCCCATCTTCATCAGAGACAAGATTAATATATGAGGCAGGATCGATAGTGATCTCGAAGGGATAGGTTACATACCGAACCTGATTACCGATATATACAGCCAGGTCCAGAGAAACCGGTATAATGATTTTATCATAAACCCCATCGTTTTCGGGTGCAACCATTTGAGCCGGCTTTATTTTTGAGGCACCTGCAGGCTTGAGTATCTGCGAAGTAATAGTATTAACGTAGTCTCCCAGTCCCTGCGTTCTGGGGGGATATATGATATCCGCTTTGTTTACAATGATATCTCCTGAGATTTTGGGGGCATCATTATCATAAAAAATCTTGAGATAGTGTGAATTTCTGCCTTTTATAAGCAAATTGGTCATTGTCTTCTCGATAGTATATTGTGGCAGATCAAAATCAATTCCCAGGGCTGAAGTACTTACGAGGATCTGCCCGAAATTCAGCCGGTTCAGAAGTATATCCTGCTCATTATTTCCAATGCTGTTATCAATATATAGTCTTCCGTTTCCTATCTTAAGAGAGAAATCATTAAATTGAAAAATATTATCAGAGATGCTGAAATCAAAATTAATGTGCGTGAACCGGTTCTGCTGATCCTTCAGTAAAATATAGCCTTTATTGAGTTTACCTTTGGCTTGATTGATATCAATGCCGTCTTCAGACATTGATATCTGAGCTGTAATTTCTGCGTAACTATCTGCCTTTTTTATGTAATCTGCTGTCTGAGCAGCAATATTCAGAAGGTTACCTTTAAAGGCGAGATCAATTTTACTAGCGGATGGGAATGTCCGGGAATTCAGGAGATTATAGCCAATCGCCCCGGCTGCATAGAGCGAATCAGCTTTGTCTGTAGCAATGATAAGATCATTAATCATCAGGATTTCTTCGGTCTGCAGCAGGTCCAGTTTCAATTTATCGATAGTTAATTTATTTATCATCATGTTTGAGGCATCAGCTTTGAGATGAAATCTGGGTACATTATCCCGCCAGTAACAATCAAGCTCAATTTCTGCCCTGCCGTCCATCCCCTGCTTTAGAAAACTCTGAAAGCTGATATCGGGCATACTGAGCCTAACGTCCAGCCAGGTTGGTGAGAAGAGAGAGAAAGAGCCCGTCAGATTGCCAATAACAGTATCGTTCTGGCGAATCTGGGCTTGGGAAATCTCTATCCGGTCTGCATCGCCCAGACAACTGAAATCTAAAGATAGCTGGTTAAGATGTGTAAAATTAATATCATACGCCTGGATATCAGCGAGAAAGGAGCCGTTATTGCGAGAATCCGCCTGCAAATTAAGGTCAATAAAGCCCGAGAGAGATTGCGACTGGTTTTGATCAGTGAAATATTTAATGAAATCATCTATTTTAATGGCTTTTTCTTTGATATTCAGGGCAAAAGCGGGTTTTGGATTAGCAAAAAGGGTAGCCTGCACGTCAATATTTTCATTTATCTTGAGGATGTTCGTCTGCAAAGAATCAAGATTTCCGGAAGCATTAAGTTCTACACTAAGATTTTGGTAATTATATCTGGCTCTATTCGTCTTGATATTCAGCATAGATTTCTTTTGGGAATAATCTATTTCAGCAACAGCCTGAATATTTCCGTCAAAATTCCCAAAATAGCGATCGTAAAACCTGAGGTCTGCCTGGAGATGCCTGATATATTTATCTGCAAAGATGGAGACGGCGCCGGATAGTGAAGGGAGCGTGAAATTATCGGCAAGGTTATTAAGCTGGAAACGTTGGAACGAAAGAACGGCGCTTAGAGAATCATTATCTGTATCGTATCCGGCAGATAGAGCGAGATCGTTATGAGTGCGATTCAGGCTAAGATTGATCATGGGCGGTAGATAATTTGCCTTTAGATAGAGATTATCAAGAATGAGTTTCTGATAGGCAATTCTGATATCCTGAATATTCAGAGCAGCCTGTTCTTTTTTCCTGTTATTATACTGTCCTTCCAGCCTGCCGGAGATCGTAAGATCAGAAATATTATAAGAAAGACTATCGGATGAGGCAGTGAGCAGGAACGAGCCGTCATAGCCCAGCAAGCCCTGAGAAGTGATGTCATTTCCTAGCCAATTTAAATTCTGAACTTGAAAAGAAATATCGCTTCTGGAGACTTTTGCTGCCAGCCTGAGTTCGCGGATCACGTTATCAAAGATTTTTAGACTGTCACTTTTTGCAAAAGCATCAATATTAAAATTGGTGAATTTCCCGGTCATGCGGGCAGAAAGATCGGAAGTGCCGATGAGAAAATCCTGAAAAGCTGTCAAATCAACATCTTTGCCTGATACGCTGGCATCCACGCCAATATTTGAACTAAAAGTTTCAAAAAGCGTCCCGGAGGCTTCCACCTTGTTACCATTCACATAAGGTTCAGAGATAACAAAGTCTATTTTTCTGCTATCTCCCAGGAGATCGAGACTATCTGCCTTTATGGTTATGCCGGCAACTTCCAGGTGGATATCTTTCATACTGGCATCCAGAGTCATCATTTCCGGTGAATAAGTGAAATTTATATCTGCTTCAGTTATGAGGCTGTCTATAGCAATAATATACATAGACATAGGCATATAGCCGCGGGTGCGGGTACTAAGCGAATTAAGCCAGCCACCGGTGAGATCGATTTCTGCTTCGATAGAGGCATCATTATCTGTTCTGCCTGCCAGAAATGCTGCCACTCCTTTATCAGTAGTCATTTCACCATTCAGTTCAGAAAAATATTCGCTCATTTTATAGGGACCTGCATCCAGGTCAAAATGAATTTCTCCCTCAGTGAGAGCGAGTTTTTTAAAATATTTTCTCAGGTTTGGGAGCGGTGGATTTTTCTTTTGTTTTCCAGAGTTAGCGGGTTTGGTGAAATCAAGTTTAAAGACAAGATTTGGCTTATTGATATAGATATTTTCCACATACGGCATGTTTTGAATTCTTTTCCAGAGCAAACGTCTGAAATCATATTCAATATGGATGCTTTCTGCGGAGAATTCTATTTCATTATCGGGTAGAGACAGCTTTAATTTTTCTATCATGACAAATTTTTCGCTAAGTGTGAGATTGCCGAGATGCAAATCGCCCCCGGTGGCTTGTTCAATATAGCTCACGAGATATTTCTGAATAAGCCGGTCTTTAAATTTCAGGTGTGAGAAACCAAAATAGAGCAGGTTAATAAAAACAACCAGCCAGATAATTATTAGCAGCCAGCGGCGTTTGTGTGCAAATGCCATGATTATTAACGGATAAGTAAGACTCCGTTCTCCAGCACGTAGTTTTTTTGCATTTTTGCGGCAATCTCACGATCATGGGTCACCAGCACAAAAGTCTGGTTCTTCTGGCTATTTAGATCTAATAAAATATCTACCAGTTCGCTGCTGTGCCTGTGATCAAGGTTACCTGTAGGTTCGTCAGCCAGAACCAGGTCCGGCTCATTTATCAGTGCTCTTGCTACGGCTACTCTCTGCTGCTCGCCACCGCTTAACTGGTGAGGATAGTGATTTTCTCTGCCGCTTAAATTTAATCTTTGCAGGATATCTATTGCCTGTTGCTCAGATTTTCTGCGATTACCTGTCAGATAGAAATTCGGTAATGCCACATTTTCCAGAGCCGTGAAATCTTCCAGAAGATAATGAAATTGAAATATAAAACCCAGTTTTTTATTTCGGAATTTATCTGCCTGCGGACTGCGGGTATCTATGAGATCACCGTTATAAATAATTTCTCCTCTGTCCTGCTGGTCAAGCAATCCCAATATATGCAGAAGTGTGCTTTTTCCACTGCCGGATTCGCCGGTGATGGCAACGGTCTCTCCTCGCTCTATCACCAGGTCTAACCCTTTTAAAATCTGCAGCTCTCCTTCGGTTTCTTGAAAACTTTTCCAAATATCTGCTGCTCTCACCAATTCCATAATCTCTCCTTTTCTAACTCCGCAAAATACCCGTGATTTCAAGCCGGTTAAGCCGCCTCAGGGGCAAAGCTGCTGCCAGAAATATTATGGCAAAGGCAGTAATCAGGATCAATGCCAGAGCCGGCAGCGAAAAATGAACATTTATCTTATCAAGAAAATATACATCACCTTTTAATCTAAAAAAATTCTGCACACTGGCAAACCAGGATAATAGCATTCCTGTGATCAATCCTGCTATAATTGCCAGAAACCCCGTACCCACAATCCTGCCCAGTAATATCCGCTTTATACTGCCGCCAGAAAAGCCCATAGCTCTCAATATGCCAATATCGCGTCTGCGGTCAATTATCTCTGTAGT
Source organism: uncultured Candidatus Cloacimonadota bacterium (assembly GCA_964604155.1). Taxonomy (GTDB): domain Bacteria; phylum Cloacimonadota; class Cloacimonadia; order Cloacimonadales; family TCS61; genus Stygibacter. The sequence continues at coordinate 28,265 of CAZRXY010000136.1, forward strand.
TACAGATGATACTACATTAAAGGAAGCTACCACTATCAGAAAACTTAAGATAAAAAATAATACCCATTTTTCCAGCTCAAGGAGATCAAAAAGACTGCTGTTAAAATCCTGCCAGGTCAATATCTGATAATCAAGATCAAGCTGATTGAGCCAGATATATGCCAGATAATCTGCACTATCTATAAATTCTTCTTTGAGTTTGACTTCCAGCCTTGAATATCTGCCCGGCTGATTGCTGAAATCCCAGACCCGCTCAGGCTGCATAAATACCACTCTGCTATCACTATCATATATCCCGCTGTGATACAATCCCACGATAACAAAGGGCTTGCTCTGCGATTGCAATCCCATCATACTTATCCTGCTTTGTGCGGGACTCACCAGATAGATAATATCACCTGCATCAAGCCCCAGCCGCTGAGCCATCTGCTCTCCTATCACTACTTCGTTATCTTCTCTCAATTGCCAGTTTCCGCGGATTACGTATTCCCGATAGGTTATTGGCAATTTCTCCTGCTCCCAGTCAATACCGCGTATCTGACAACTTATCACCTTTGTATTCTTCTTTTCGCGACCTGCAGCTGCCATCGCCTGGCTGAGTACCACAGGCGAAGACACTTCTATCTGTGGCTGCTTTTCAAGGTAATCCCTGAGCGCGAGCACGTCTGCCTCAGTTAAATTATCCCGACTGTTATTAAAGATATATATATGAGAATTAGTGCTCAGAATACTGCTTTTTAGAACTCTCTGGTAGCCATCAAAAATGGTGAAGGCAATTGTGAGAGTGGCTACTGATATTATGATGCCCAGCACCATAAATATAGAGCCCGAACGTCGCCACTCCTGACGTGGTGAGCGAAAATATCTATTGAGAAAATATATCGCTATTCTCATAATTATTATATGCTAAGAACCCGCTTACTGCTATCTTATACCAAAAAATGCCTGCCGTCACGGACAGCAGGCAGCTTGGTAATCTGAGCATCAGGCTGCTCTCTTTATTTCTCCGCTTTTTTGATATTATTTGACTTTGGACGGCTATTACCATAGCTCTTTATAGTGATCTTGCCACGCTTGGTCTTCCGATCTCCTTTTCCCATAAAAAACTCCTTATATTATCTAACTTTTCCGATATTTCACTAAAAATATCCTGTCTTCATTGTCAATGCAAATTTTATTATATTCCCGTATACCCTCGAATTTTTCTGTTTCTGGCTCACAAATCACCCGGCAGGGGGATCAATTTTCACACTTTCACACTTTCACATTTTCACATCCTCTCATCTTCTTCTCTTTCCCGTTCGTGTGGTTCGTGCTGTCCGTGGTTTAAGATTCTTCTCTTTTTTTCTACCACGAACCACACCAACCACACGAACAAAGAAATGTTTTACAAATCTCTCTTTCGCATTTTCTCATTTTCGTTCCTCCTCTGTGGGTCATAGAACTATTCTCTTTATTTCAGCTTTTGGATGACTTTGGAAGTTAACCAGAAAACCTAATTTGAATCCGGTAGCTTTTAGATAATTCATTACCTGTGCAAAATGTATGTCTTCCAGATTTTTGACTGC
>CAZRXY010000137.1:0-26762 GCA_964604155.1 uncultured Candidatus Cloacimonadota bacterium
AACAAAGAGTTGCACTAAAGTTACACCGTATATAATTAACATATATGGCTTTAACCTGTGTTTGCCACACTTTTTCGTTTTTTTGTATAAATAAATGCACCTTTTTGATTTTTGGCAATTTATCATCAAATCCAAACCAATCAACTTGATGACTTATTTTTTTAGATTGTACCGGTCTTGACTGCTAAAAACTGTACAAGTTTAAAATGTCATCGAAAGGGCAAGGATAATGTGTTTTGTTTCCAAATCCATGGGTTTCACCTCTTACCCGCACATTACATAAATTTTTCATTCAGGCGAGAGCCTGCTCCCCTTTCGGATGTTTTTGAGCCAAGAATTAGAAAAATTTCGGAGGTATGCCAGGAAGGAATATAAAATCTTGACATAACTTATGGTATAAAAGAGGATTGCAGCAGCGATGTCAGGGTGAGGAATTAAATAAAATGAGGTTAATTATGAAAAAGAAATACCAGGTATTAATGATTGTGATAATGTTGATTACCGTCGGGATATCGGCTGATGAGACGGGTATTCAATTATGTGAAAAGATTGCTGTCAATAAACTTATTCAATTGGGCAGAGCAGAAGATTATTCTATACTTACTTCTCATGAAATACGCGATGAAGATAAGATACTGTTCTTTGTTTATGAGTTGCAACCTACAGGATATATTGTAATTACCGGTGATGACGATTTGCCGCCGGTGGCAGCTTATTCTTTTTCAGCAGGTTTTTTTGATGAGGCAAGTGGGGATATATTACTGGAGCTATTGAAATCAGATATAAGAATGCGTCTGGGAAATGTACCAAATCTCACCGCTTCTATGATAGCCGGTAGAAAGGCTGCCTGGCATGATCTGGATGGAGTAGAAATTATGCAAAACAGACCAGAGCAGTGGCCCCCGGAAGGTTCTACGCCAACTGGTGGCTGGTTGCTGGAGAACTGGACGCAGAGTCATCCCTATAACATTTTTTGCCCAATTGATCCCGTGAGTGGTTCCAGAAGTATCGCCGGATGCCCCTCTATAGCCATGTCACAGATATTGCATTATCACAGGACGATTAATGCGGTAAATTTTAATGACGAAGATGATTATTACCATAATTATGCCGGGCGTCAATATTGGATAGATAATGACTATTTACAGCATGATTTTTTATCCTTTCCGCAAATAAACGAATATCTGGATAGTTTGCAAGTTCATTATACATATGATCAGCCGGTGACAATTGAAGATAAGGCAGCTTTGGTTTTTGCCTGTGGAGTGGCAGCCCGTCAGGTTTATACCTCTCAGGCTTCCGGCACTTTTGGAGTGGATCAGGCTTTTGATGCCTTTGAAAAATTCAATTTTACCAGTGCGGAATTAATAGACGAATCTTCGCCGGAATTTTATGAACGTATAGCTCAGAATATGATGGAGGCATTGCCGGTTCATTTCGCATCAGTTACACCTCAGTGGGATAGTGGTCACAATTTTGTAATCGATGGCTATAATACAGATGGATATTTTCATATAAATTTTGGCTGGGGTGGCACGTATAATGGCTGGTATCTGTTGCCGGATGAGATTCCTTATGGTCTCACTGTGGTGGAAGGAGCAATTGTGGATATAGTGCCGGAAGAGCCTGCCTCAGGTTTTATTAGTGGTGAGATTACCTTGGTTCCTGCTCAAAGTGATAGTGCAATGATCTCTCTATCTGCATATAATTTTCATTCCAGTTATACACTTTTTCTGGAGCCAGACAGCACGGGGAGCACCGATTTCATTATGCAGGTACCTGTAGGAATATATACCGTACGGGCAGAATACCCTGGATATGAGACTATATCCTGCGAAAATATTACCATAGAAGATCTGGAGATTATCGCAATAGATTTTATCATGGAGCAGATGATTACCCCTGGAGGGCTAGAGGCAGTGCTCGATGGAGAGCTGGTGATATTAAGCTGGCAGCACGATCCCCTGCGGGCTTTTAGTCATTATAATATCTACAGGAATATAAATTCCACCGCCTTCACCCTGCTTGATACTACGAGTTTTATAGAGTATGCAGACCAGATTCCCTATCCCCAGTCACTCACCTATGGCTATTATGTCACGGCGGCTTATGCTCAGAATAATGAGACTGAGCCTTCCAATGCAGTCTATATAGATTATATAGTCCCAATCACAGAAAATAAAATATCAAATTTACAATTGATCAGCAATTACCCCAATCCCTTTAATCCGCAAACTACAATCCTCTATGAACTGTCAGAGACCGGTAAAGTAATTATAGACGTCATTAATATCAAGGGTCAAAAGGTCGATACTTTATTGAGCGAAGTAAAAGAAGCCGGAAGATATAATTTGATCTGGAATGCGAAGGAATATCATAGCGGAATATATTTCATCAGATTCGCAACCGAGAATGAGGTCAGTATTAGAAAAACTGTCCTGCTGAAATAGTAGTATCAGCCGAGAACGGGCATAAGGGCTATGTCCGCATGATTGCAGTTATCTACTTAGGTATCTATCAATACCCTTGGCAGCCCTGTGTCCATCTGCTATAGCAGAGATAGCATCCGCCTTTTTGTTTACGATATCACCACCGGCGAAAATTTTGGGAGCGGTGGTCTGACCATATTCATCGATGACCACTTTTCCTCTTTTAAATTTTATTTTTCCTTCAAAATCCGCAGTAAGGAAGGAGTAATCAGCTCCCTGCCCAATTGCAGAGATAACTGTGTCTATTTCCAGCGATTCTATATCACCTTCAATGGCTATGGGTGACGGACGGGAAGCTCCCTCTTTTTGAACCATTTTCGCATTATTCCAGAAGAATTTTAGTCTCCCGTCAGCGGTTTGCTCAATTTTGAGGGGAATAGCCTGAGTGACTAATTTCACATTTTCAGCCAGAGCTTCCTGGATTTCTTCCCGATCTGCCGGCATATCTTCCAGACGGCGGCGGTAGATCACAGTGGATTCTACTCCCAGTCTCAGGGCAGAACGGGCTGCATCCATGGCTACATTGCCTCCGCCAATAATGGCAACATGAGAGCCAATCTCCGGTTTTATGCCCTTTGTGATATCATCAAGCAATTGCAGACCGGAAATTACACCCGGTAATTCTTCGCCTTCGATTGCAAGCTTATAGGGCTCAGAAAGTCCGGTCGAAAAGAAAATTGCATCATAATTATCATGAACTGTCTGAAAATCTAAATCTATTCCAATGCGGCTATCGAGCTTTAGTTCTACGCCAAGACTCAGGATATAATTTATATCCTGATCAAGCTGATCGCAGGGCATACGATATTCCGGCACACCATAGCGTATCATGCCGCCAGGTTCGTGGTTTGCTTCATAAATAGTAACGCTGTAGCCGGAAGTAGCCAAATAGTAGGCAGAGCTCAAACCTCCCGGACCGGCTCCAATAACAGCGATTTTCTTGCCATTAGGCAAAAAATCTGCTTTCAAGACAGCCGAGAATTCAGTATCTGGCATCTGGTCGACAATATAGCGTTTTAGCCAGCGGATAGCGAGGGGAGAGCCTTTGATTCCTAAAGAGCAGACACTTTCACAGAGATGCGTGCAGATGCGCCCGCAGGTGGCAGGAAGAGGATTAGTTGCGTATAATAATCTGAGTGCTTCTTCAAGATTATCTTCGCGGATGGAGCGGATGTAATCCGGAATATCCATATGAGCGGGGCAGGAAGCCACGCATAATCCGCATTCCACGCAGCGTAATGCCTCTTTCACCGCTGCCTCTTTACTATAGCCTTTCACCATTTCGAGGAAGGTTTTTTTGCTTTCCTGCGGAGGCAGCATCGGCATATCTATACGCTCAAGATTTAGCAGAGTATAATTATCGTGCTGGCTGTATCCCAATGGCGAGTTATCCCAGGATTTGGCATCTGAGCCCGGGACAAAGCGGAATTCTTCCGGATTCGTATCTATCCAGATATATTCATTAGACATGCTCAATGAACCGGTAGTGCAGATATCCACGCAAAGAGCGCACCAGCAGCAGCGACCGTAATCTATCCGGGGTCGCAAACCGCTATCGGATAAGGTGGTTTTTATCCCATCTACGGGCACCATATCAATAGCAGCATTCTGACAGATTGATTCGCAAGTGCCGCAGCCGATACATTTTTCCATATCATTTTTATGAAATCCGCGATATCTTGCAGAACCAGGTCTGTCCTGTAGCGGTTTTTCGGAAGTATAAGGTTTCTCAAAAGCTCTTTTCCAGACGTAAAAAGGGGAGAGAAAGTCTTTTAGTTTCATTATGTTTACCTCTCAATCTCAGGCGGATAGGTATGCAGTGATACCATTAATCCGGCTATATCAGCGATGTTAGCATTAATTGCCAGTTCGGGCAGCAAAGCCATAGCGTGGGTATAGCTGGGCCCTCGCACGTAAACGCGCCGGGGGTAACCAGTGCCATCTGAAACCACGTAATAGCCGTATTCTCCGCGAGTAGATTCTGCTTTCACATAAGTTTCTCCAGCGGGTAATTTCCAATTAAGCACATTAGGCAGATTGTAATGATAGTCATTTCCCGCAGGCAGATTGATCATGATCTGGCGGATAAGATCAATAGATTGCCACATTTCCTGCCAGCGCAGATAGGTGCGGTTATAGGCATCAGAGAATTCTCGGGTAATGATTTCAAATTCAAGCCGGTTATAAACTAAATAGGGCTCATCCTTCCGCACGTCACGCTTGAGCCCGGCAGCACGAGCATTAGGACCAACCACGCCATATTTATCTATCATCTCGCTGGTGATTATTCCCAGATTTTGTGCTCTCATTTTAAAAACTGCATTGTTAAAGAGCACGATTTCTATCTCACGCAACAATTTCTCCGTCTTTTGCAGCACGTATTCCAAACGTTCAGCCCAGCCAGCGGGAAGATCATCACGCACTCCACCCGGGATAATATACATATGATAGATGCGTCCACCTGAGAGTTCTTCGAATAGATCAAGAATAAAGTCACGCTGGGCAATAGTCCATTGTGCGATAGTGCCCATGCCAAAGGCACCTGCTTGACCGCCTATCCACATCAGAAAGCTCGCCAGTCTTGAAAGCTCAAGCGTGAGAGTTCTCAGCCACTTTGCTTTTTCCGGGATCTCTATTCCGGCGAGTTCTTCAAAAGCTGCTGCCAGCAGATATTCGTTCGTGTCAGGCTCGGGCACACAAATGCGGCAGACTATGGGGAAGCACTGGATAAACCTCCGTCTCTCCATTAATTTTTCAAAACCGCGATGCAGGTATCCCACGTGCGTGGTCAGCTCTATAACTTCATCTCCACAGAGAATGAGCTCTAATGACATATTTCCTGTAACGCCCGGATGCTGAGGTCCTTGCCATATTTTTACATATTTCCCACTTTCCAAATCAAATTGAGCTTTCCCATCAATAACGGGCGGAAATTTGCTTCTATCTGTTTTCATTTATTCATCCTCTACGCTATCAGGATAGAGATTTTGCTTCATATGCTGCCTGGGATCACAGGTATCACGGCCAGGTCTGGGGAAGTAGGTTTTTTCTGAATACTCTTTTGTATCAAAATCACGCAGCATAGGGGGAGAATTCTGCCAGCCTTCCAGCGCAAAATTTTCATGAAGACCAGGGCTATCCGGGAAATCTATGCCAAACATCTCTCTGAGCTCTCTTTGATAAACGGCAACCTGCTGCCAAAGATGATGCACGGAAACCATTGTAGGTTTTAGGCGATCAAGCAGCACCCGCAGCCCGATATCATTATTAGATTTATAATTATGCAGCATATAGGTGAGCTGGATTTTTTCGATTTCAGGATAATCTACTGCTGTGATAAAGGCAAGATGCGTATATTCGGCAAAATCCTTGAGCCAGGTGAGTGCATCCGGGAGTTTATCTTTTTCGATCGTGACAAAATACTGATTGTCTCTCCTGGAATGAACCGGCTCGATGGCATATTCTCTGATTAGTTTATTAATTACACTCTGCATGATATCTCCTACCAGTTATAATCCGGCATATTCCAGTCTTTAATGATCTTTTTCTGGTTTGCCTTATACCAGTCAAAATCACGGGCATATTTGTTCTGCCCATCAGTTTCGCCAGATAGTATCATCTTTTTTAATTTTGCAAAGCCTGCAATAATGGCTTCGGGACGCGGCATACAGCCAGTAATATATATATCCACAGGCAGATAATAATCAAGACGATTTATTGTGTTATAGCTGTCCCAATACATTCCGCCATTGATCGTGCAACTGCCGAGGGCGATCACAAATTTGGGACCCTGCATCTGTTCGTAACTGCGGATCACTCGCTTCAGGGTCTTCACACTTAAATATCCACCAATAACAAAAACGCCGGATTGGCGGGGTGTGGGACGAGGGGCAATACCCCAGCGGAACATATCGTAGCGGGCGGTCATTAAAGGACGCAGCTCAATTGCCCCGCAACCTGTGCCATAGCCCAATATCCACAGCGAATTTGCTCGTGACCAGTTCAAAAATTTTTCCACATATTTTGATAGTGGCATATATTCCCGTGGTCTGGCATCGCAGAAATATTCTCTTTCATGTTCAAGCAGGTCATTGTTTGCCAGCTTGTTTTTATTTTTTAATTCTTTATTATCCATTAAAATCTCCTTACAGATAGGCTTTGATTATCACTGCCAGGATACCGATAAGGGTAGGCACACCCAGAAAGAAGCGGATAGATTGTTCAGTCCTAAAGCGTGGAAAGGATGTTCCTATCACTATAGTTATCAGATAGAGCCCAAAGGTCTTGGCAAACATGGCAACCAGGCTGGTAGCACCACCAAAATACAGGTTCATAAAAAGTGCCAGCTTAGCGATATTAAAGAGTCCGCGATTTGTCTGCAAGAGACCCAGGAAATTGCTGTGATATTCCGTGGGAGGGCCTATTGGTATTTCCTGCGGTGCTATCACTATACTGAAGGGGTTATGCATATTCATTCCCTGAAGTGAGATTAGTGCTGCCAGAGTAGCCAGGGGATTAGTGATAAGTGTCCAATTTAGAAACCCGCCTTGCTGCAATGCCACAATTTCGGTAATACTTAGCGTGTTATATTGAATTATCAAAGAAATAATGGAGAGAGCAAAAGGCAATTCAAAGGCAGTCATCTGGCTTAAACCTCGCGCCACACCGATAGCCCCATAAGGATGACCGCTTTCACCAGCTCCCAGAGCCATGCCAAGCTGTCCGAAGAAGATAAAATACATCACGAGAAATAAATCACCCGCAAAACTGAAATTCGCAAAGACCACTGAGCCATAGATCAAGGGGATAAAGAGAAAAGTTCCCATTCCACCTGCGATGCGGAATACAGGACCCAGATAATACATTATCCCGTGGCTGATGGCAGATCTGCGAGCATTATTTTTTATAATGTCAATAATGGGCTGCCAGAAGGGAGGTCCAAAACGCCCGTGAGCACGCGCCACCACTTTGAGCATTATTCCACCCATCAGCAGTCCCCACATAGTAGCCACACTTAGCGATATTATACCGTATAAAATACTTAAAAATAAGCCGTTTTCCATATTAATTCACCCCCAGTATTGCAAATAAGACCACCATGTAGATTATTATCTGAAGTGCATAGGTTTGAGCATTGCCCGTGTAGAGATGCCTGAACATACTGCCAAATGAATGTGACCATTCACTCACGGAATACCAGAAATCTGTAACCTGCCTGTTTGCCAGAAAACCAAGAGCCTTTTGATAATGAGAAAAGAAATTATAAGCATAGTGAGTAGTCTGCGGTTTATCCGGTCTTTCAGCAGCATATACTATATTGAATTGCTCCACTTTTTGCACCATGCGAACCCGAGAGAGCAGCCAGATGAGGGGTATCATAAAGACGCACATAGTGATGATCATCACAGCATTTCCATTCCAGTAACCCAGAGTGGTAATCACCTTGTATCCCTCCCATTGCACATTACCGGGCAATTGGGTTTGCACGGCAGACATAATAGGTAAAAGGATCAGATTTGGGAACATGGAAATTGCCATGATACCCAGAATAAAGATAATCTGCGGTATGAGAAACCAGAAAGATGCTTCTTTCACGTTTCTATATTTATCTTTGAGTTGCCCCAGAAATATCGTGTGGATCAAGCGGAAAAGATAGAGAAAAGCAATTGCGCCGGCAAAGAAGGCAAGAGCAGTATGAAAATACCAGCCCTTCTCTAAAAGAGCGGTATAGAGCAGCCATTTTCCACCAAATCCGGAAAGCGGCGGCACACCTGATACGGCTATTATGGCAATAAGCACAGAAATAAAGGTAACCGGCATTCGCTTGATCAAGCCGCCTAATTCATACATCGTGGTCGTGCCTGTGCGTGAAACTATGCCTGCCACTGCCAGAAAAAGCATTCCCTTAAAAAAGAGATGCGTTACAGACATATAGAGGGCAGTTGTCCAGCCCAAATGGCTCAGGATTGAGACGGAGAGGATCATATAGCCTAATTGGCTCATTGATGAATAAGCCAGCAGATATTTAATGTCTTCCTGAAAAACTGCCATCAGGGCTCCAAAAAATGCAGTAAGCACCCCAATCCAGCCCAGGATTGTGCTAAGCTGGATCATCCCCAGAGCCTGAGTTCCCATATAACCCAGCAGCATAATGAAGCCCCAGAGAGCAATCTTGCTCATAATGCCCGAAAAAACAGGAGAGATTTCATCTTCAGCTTCAGCATATGCTCCCGGCAGCCAGATATGAACACCTGTCGCAGCAGCTTTTACCAAAAAGCCCAGAGCTAAAAGCAGGTAAACAGGGATAGCATATTTCTGGACAGAGCTAAGATAAGACAGGATGATCTGCCCGGTTTCTGCAAAACTGAGAGCAAAGCCTGATAGTATCATCAGAGCTGCACCTAATGAAAATAAGATATAGGTATAAGCAGGTTTTTCACCATTTTTTCCACGCAGAATTAGCAGCCAGGAACTCACGGTCATAAATTCCCAGGCAAGGAAAAATTCAATTGATGTCTTTGCCAGAGGTATAAATGCCAGTGAGAGAATAAGCATTAGCAGAAATTCAAAATATCCCTGTCTCTTTTTCTTATTATTCAAGCTGGCAATGGAAATGATTATGCCCCCGGCAATAAAGATAAATTCAAAAATCTGCAGGATGCCTTGTGCCAGAGGGTATATATACCAGCTAAAGATGCCAAGTATGATGATCATGATTATGCCCTGCCAGCGTGACGGCAAAAAGTGAAGGATACCCATGATAGCCGCTCCCAGAAGGGGTATCTGAAAAATGATCCTCGTATCTGATATCTGAGAAGAAAAAAAGCGATAGACCAAAAGCAACAGCAAGGCAGATACTACTGGGGGCAATAGCTTATAAATTGGAGCTTTTATTGGTTCTGATGCCTCTGATTTTACTGCGGAACCAAACCAGCGTAACAAGTACGCCGCTTCCAGAAGTGAGCCTAAAATAATGGGGATAATCCAGCCCGTGAGATTAAATTGGGCAAGCCTGTGAATGAGCATCCATTTTGCCCAGAATCCCGGAAAAGGCGGCAAACCTGCCAAGGCAAAAGTGAAGATTCCAAACAAAATGATCAATGTAGGATTTCCCTTTAATGCCCATTCAGATAAATTCTCTTTTTTTACTATTCCACTTAGCCAGAAGAGACCGGCTTTTGCCAGAAAATGATTGATAAATAATGCTCCGGCTATATTGAAAATATCGACAGCTTGAAAAACAGGATAAGAAAATTGCTTGATAAACAGCAAAAGTGATACCAGTAAGCCCACCTGGGCAATTGAAGAAAAACCCAGTAAACGCCGCGTGTTGTTTTGCTTCAATCCCACCAGATTAGATAGTAAATAGGTGAGAATACCCGCAAGGATGATGATTTTATGCCAGTATGGCGGTAATAGCGGGATAAATTTATAAAACAAAAAAATGAATCCTGCCGCAACTATACTACCCACCATTGCACTTATCCCGGGATGAGCAGATTGATACACGTCCAATGCCCAGCCATTAATGGGCCAGGGCTTTAGCTCTATCAAAATTGCAGCTAATACCAGAAACGTGGCTACCAGACCTGCTTTGCTTAAAAAAAGAGGATTATTTGCCGCTATGATATCAATATTTAAAACTCCGGTTATACGGTAGATATAGATGATACCAAGAAGTAGAAAAGCGGATGCTATGCCACTGGCGATGATATATTTAAAACCGGCTTCAAGGGCTTTTCGATCCTGTTTGATGCCTATTAGTGCGTATAAGGATATTGATGTGATTTCCACAAAAACGAAAATATTAAACAGGTCTCGCGTCATTACCAGACCATTAATACCTGCCACCAGCGTGAGAAAGAGCATCATGGCATAAGCTTTGTGTTCTATAAATTTGGGCAGCAGATATAATGCTCCCAGTATTGCTCCAAAATTTGATATTAATAAGACAAATGCCTCCCCAGCACCAAATCTTAGATTTATGGAAAAGGGAGGTATACTGCCGGCTGTGAATATCTCAAAGTCTGCTCTGCCCAGATAAATCTTAAATGACCATTGAAGCGCGATTATTGCCGCTGCCGTAAGCGAAACAAAAAATAAAGGCACAGAAAAATATTTGCCAAATTTCTCCGCAAGAGGCAGCAGAAAAGCAGATAATAACAGAATTATCAATATATAGATGGGATTTACCATTTAAGCTCCTCGTAATCGCTAATATCAAGCGATTTCCGCTCTGAATGCATCCGCACTGCATATACCAGCATCAAGGCAGTAACTGCCAATCCTATCACTATCGCCGTGAGTACTAAAGCAGAGGGGATGGGATCTATTATCTTACCCGCCGCCCCCGCTGCAGACAGGTCACTATCAAAGATTGGTGCCGTTCTGCCCTTGATAAAACCCAGTGAGACAATTATCAGATGAATACCGGTATCCATGATAGAAAAACCGAGTATTAATCTGAATAAATTTTTCCGCGTGAGCATGCCCCATAAACCAAGAGCTATCAATAAAAAGCCCAGTACTGTTACTATCCTCATGCATCCTCCCCTCTGAGATTTGACAAAATCCCCACCAGTTCTGCTCCCACTTTTAAGCCGATAAGCGAATATATCAAAGGAATGGCTCCGGCACTGAAAATTCTGCCAAATTCACCCAATGGCAAAAACCGACTGTCAAAAAATCCTCCCGCTAATACCAGTCCCAAAAAACCCATGAGCACAAAAAATGCCCCAGAAAGAGATTCCAGCCAATTCAGTACTTTTTTATCGGGACGAAGAGATACATCAGACATCATTAGCAATACTATTGCTGCCGCAATCACAACTCCACCCTGAAATCCTCCACCAGGGGTAAGGTGACCGTGAGTGAAAATATAAACCCCAAATAGCAGGATCATCGGAAGGAGAAAAGAGGTGCCACTCTGTAAAATTTCTGAGGCTTTCCGCCGCTTATTCTTTGATTGTGTGCGTTTCCGAAGCATAAATCCTATTCCGGCAGTGACAATGAATAGTACAGTGACTTCACCAAGCGTATCTAACCCGCGATAAGTAACCACTACAGATGTCACCAGATTAGCTGAACCCAGTTCCTTAGCTCCATCAAGAGCATATTTCTCTGCTGTTACGCCCAATTCCTGCAAAGACCCGATTTCTGTGACCAAAGGTAGTAACATCAGCATCAGGAGGATGATAAAAAAGAGAACCAAAAATCTCTTAATCATTTTTCTCCTCCTCCTCCTGCTTCCGCACCAGATGCAATGCATAAAGAAATACTATGGTCGTGAGCCCCGAACCAATGGCTGCTTCCGTCATCGCTACATCGGGTGCTGCCAGAAGTATATAGATCACACTTGCCATCAGACTGATGGCTCCGGCGGCTATGATAGCCGAAACCAGGTCTTTCAGATACAATGCCAAAAATGCTGACGCCAGCATTAATATCCCTAATACTATAATGATCACTAATATCATTCCGCTACCTCCTGCTCTTTATCCTTTTTTGCCAGCGCATCAATTGTGCTTATGCCGGTCAAACGGATGCCAATATGATGCCCCGCTCTTGCTAAAGCATGGGAGGATATGGGATTGCTGAAAATTATAAATAATAGTAGCACTATAATTTTGCAAAGGCATATCTGGTCGTGATAGCCGATGCCCAATCCCGCGATGAAGAGTATAGAGCCTAATGTAGTGGCTTTGGTGCCTGCCTGCATCCTCGTGTAGATGTCAGGCATTCGCAGCACTCCCAAAGCACCCAGAAATAAAAAAATTGCACCCAGAAAACTGATTAATGCCCCTGCTATCTGCATTATAAACCCCTTTCCAGGTAGCGTGCCACCGCCACCACTCCAATGAAGCTGATAAGTCCATAGACCATTGCTACATCCAGATATATTTTCCTGCCCAGCATATATCCCAGCCAGGCTATCAAAGAAATTGTGATGATCGTCATGGCATCAAGTGCCACTGTGCGGTCTGCCGCAGAAGGTCCCAAAACCAGACGGATAAAAGCTATCACTATCCCCGCTAATGCAATTAGTGCTGACATGGAATATAATGTCTCAGCCAAAGATCACCTCCAGATACTTTTCAAAATTTCTCACTATTGCCTCAGTAGCTCCTCGCTCATCCGCTGCCTGTACGTCTATCCAGTGTATATAGAAATCTTCTCCACTAGTCTCTACGGTCAAAGTGCCCGGAGTGAGCGTAATCGAATTTGCCAGTATTAATCGAGCCAGTGGACTTTTTAACTTTGTTTTTACATGTACAATGCCCGGATTGATTGGTATGATAGGCTTTATGACCCTTAAGGCTACATCGAGATTAGATTTCACCAGTGATACTAAAAACACAAATCCATAAATGATCGCATAAATCAATGCTTTCAGCGAAATACGGAATTCTCCATAAATCCCCAGACGCCGGTAAAACAGCAGACTGATAAGTAATGCTACGATAGCACCTGCTACTAATTCCTGACCGTCTAAACCGGCAAGGAGTATCCAAAGAAGAAATAGTAAAACAAAAGAAAATAAAAACCTTTTTATTGACTGCATTATCCCCCCGGTATTGTCATGAAGCTGTTCTTTGTATTGTGTCCTCAGTCCGTAAATAACCGATCTTATCAAGCACAATGCTTACCTCTAAATTTTTTTAATGCCAATCAAAGACAACCTCATCTGACATCATGCTAATAGACTAAGAAAAAAAATGGATTCAGCAAAATTTTTAATTTTCAACTTCCACTTTTTTTTTACTTGACATCTAAAATACTATTCTCCAAAAATTTAGGCGCTTATGGAAAAAGAAAGAAATGAGTTAAGTATTTTTTTTACAATAAATCGTAATGGGACTGGTGAATTCAAATTGAGCTACAAAATAAACATAAAGGAGATTATTTATGAGTGAAGGAATATTATTTAACAGACGTGCTTCGGGTCTTGTCCGCGAATTATCGTGGTTTGACGTTTTTATCTTTGTAGTAGCAGGCCCCGCTGCCAGTGGAGTGATGTTCTATTCGGTATCCACTGCAGCAGATTTCCCAGGCGCCAATCTGCCACTGGCATTTCTCTTAGGTTTGCTTATATTTTTGCCCATCACCTTGCTGGTCGCCCTTAATTCCGCTACTATGCCGCGCTCCGGCGGGCTCTATATTGCCGTAAGCCGCGTCATGGGACCCACCCTGGGGTTCTTGAGTGCCTGGCTGCTTTTTATCGGTTATGGCATATCCAGCGGCGTCTTGGGGTATCTTGTTGTAGGACTTATGGGAGCTATGTTTTCCACGGCTGGGCTCAGCAGCTCTATTGGCTGGCTAACCGGCTTGGGAGAATCCATGCAGACTCCCCTCTGGCAGACTATCGGCGGGATTATCTGGGTCATCTTGTTCTGGTATATTGCCTATACGGGTATCAGAAAAGTAAAAAATATCATGAGAGTAGCTTTTTTTATACCATTGATAGGGACTTTGATAGCCGTTTTCTGGTTTTTCTTTTCCGGCGGTTTGGCAAACGTGGCGGCAGCCTTTAATAATACCTGGGGCAGCGGCGCCTTTGAATCCATTATGTCTAAAGCTAAAGATCTGGGCTGGCAATCACAGGTATTTTCCTGGAGTAATACCATTCAATCTCTCATCGTCGTGCTTTGGGCATATCAGAGCATAACGATTATTAATTATGCAGGCGGTGAGATCAAAACCCCAAAAACCAGTATGGTGCGAGGATTTATGACGGGTACAGTATTTGTGGGTTTATTCTATATGATTATCGTCTGGTCCGTTTATTCTGCTTTCGCCGGCTTTATAGGCAGTTATGATTTCCTGTATGACAAACATCCCGAAATACTGCGAGGCATTATGGGCGAGGCAGTACAACCCTCTATCCCCTTCTATTTTATGACTATTGCCGGCAATGTCTGGTTTGGACTGGCTGTATCACTTAGTATTGCCTTATGGTTTGCAAATTCCATACTGCCGGGCTTTCTCGCTAATTCAAGACTCGCTTTTGCACTTTCTATGGATAAAGCATTCCCTAAATCTCTGTCTGATGTCAATCAACGCACAGGCTCACCCACTAATGCTGTTCATCTGAACGCTTTTTTCTGCCTGCTGGGTGTCCTTATCATGGTGCTCTCGGTAAAAGTGATTCTCTCTATTCTCCTTTTCACTTCTTTCTTTATCTTCTGGGCTTTTGGTCTCAGCTCTATGCTCCTCCCGTATCATAAACGTGAGATATACGACAGATCACCCGTGAAATGGGAGATTTTTGGTGTTCCGCTAATGACAATTCTGGGGGCTTTCACTTTTATTGCCGGCTGGTTTTTCCTCTACCTGTCTATGGAGAATTTTAATCCGGCAGTAATGCTGACTTTAATTGGAATTATGGTGGCAGGTTTGATTATCTATCTGATTCAGCAAAACAAAAACCGTAAAGAAGGTGTAGATACAAACATGATCTATTCTCAAATACCACCGGAATAAGAAGGAGTTTATTTTGCAGAGATTATTCTTTTCGGTAGATGTACATGGTGCTTACAGCGTCTGGCGCAAGTGGCTCAGGGTGCCGGAAATCTATGGTGTAGAAGCAATGCTGCTTTGTGGTGATCTCACGGGGAAATCCTTGATACCGGTGATTGCTCAAAAAGACGGCACCAATAAAGCGTATTACTTTGGAAAAAACTGGAGCCTGAAAACCGAGGCGGAGACGCTGGAGATGGAAAGGCGAATTCAAGATGCAGGCGCCTACACTTTGCGTTGCGATATGGCAAAGGTGAGAGAGCTTCAGGATAAGCCAGCACTCCTGGAAAATCTGATGCTTGAGATGATCCGCCAGCGCATGAAGGAATGGCTGGAATTGCTCCTTGAGCGTGTGGACGTGAACAAGATTGACGTGGTCGTGATGCCCGGTAATGATGACGACTGGGAAATTGATGATGTTATCCGCTCATTTAGCGAGATTAAATGGTGTCTGGATGAAGTGGTGGAAGTGCTGGGAATTGAGATGATCAGTCTGGATTACGTGAATCCCACGCCCTGGGATACCCCGCGTGAGGATACGGAAAAAGGCATGAAAAAAAGGATCGGCAAACTCGTGAAAAAACTCGCAAATCCACTGCAATCAATATTCAATTTTCACGCCCCGCCATTCGGTACTATGCTCGATCTGGCACCTGAACTCGATGCCAATAAAAAACCGGTGACCGTCGCAGGACAGGTAAATTTTGTGCACGTTGGCAGCAAAGCTGTCTATGAAGCTATAAAAAAATATCAGCCTATGCTCGGGTTGCACGGGCATATTCACGAATCTTATGGTTCGGATGTCATTGGTGCTACGCCAGTAGTGAACCCCGGCTCAGAATATGGCGAAGGCATCTTGCGGGGGTACATCGTGGAAATTGATCACGGCAAAGTAGTTAATCACTGGAAAGTGGAGGGATAATGGCATGTCCTTTTTTAACTGAAAAAGAGATTTATGATCCCGATGAGCTTATGTATCAGGAAGAGCAGATGCTGAAAATTGCAGAAAGCATCCTCTCTGCAGCAGAGCATGATAATATCATTATACGCCTTACAGGCTCACTGGCAATACGCATTCAAGCTCCGGAATACAGATACATAGAGTATGAAAATAATCGCCAGCTTAATGATATTGATTTCGTGATCTATAGTCGTGATATCATCAAAGTGCAAAATTTGTTTAAAAATCTGAACTGGCAGGAAGACCAGGGCGTACTCAGGCTGTTTGGCGATAAAAGGAGAATTTTTTACTCTCCCCGGGAAAATCTGCATGCTGATGTCTTTATTGATAAACTGCAATTTTGCCACTCTATAGATGTCAGAGGAAAATTGGAGTATCCAAAGAAAACTTTAAATAGTTTTTTCCTCCTTCTCGGTAAATTGCAAATCGTGGAAATCAATCGTAAAGACCTGATTGATGCCATCTTGATCTTAAGAAAATTCACTCCCGCAGAACAACACATTCCTGAGCAAATGAATTATCACCATCTGGTGATACTATGCAGCAAAGACTGGGGATGGTGGCGGACTGTGACTATGAACCTGAAAAAAATTAGTGAGTATTTAGATGAATTTCTATCCAAAGATGAAGATAAAAAAATTGTGTCTGATACAATTACCGACTTGCAGAAAAAAATTGCCGCCCAACCAAAATCACTTAGCTGGAAAATTAGAAATAAATTAGGGGATAAAATTAAATGGTATAACGAAGTAGAAGAAGTCCAAAGGTGATGAATCAGTCTAAGTTATCCCAGACAGATATCTAAGATCTCCCCCCCCATCCGGACACACCACGCCATAACATAATTATGTCATGGCGTGGTGTGTCCGGATGGGGGGAGATTTGGCGGAGGCAAGGCGATAAAAAAATTGACAGATTGGTTGATGAAAATTAGTGACTGTTGCGTTTGATTAGAGTTTTAATGAAGGTAGAGGAGTGTGAGCGATGAGATATTTATTTATCATCTTGTTAGTGGTGATGCTGATATCTGAGCTGGCAGGAGATCAGGATATCGATTTTAAGATTTATGACAGCCAGGGCAATGAAGTGGGTATGGGCAAGATAATAGATCGGCTTTTATTATCTGATATAGTCTTTTTTGGTGAATTGCATGGTATTGCTGCTGCTCATCAGATGGAGCTGGAAATCACGAGAGTGTTGCACAGGCTAGTGGATAAGGGTTTAGTTTTAGGGGCGGAGATGTTTGAGTCAGATAATCAATTGGTTATGGATGAATACCTGCAGGGCTTGATCACAACAGGTCATTTTGAGGATAATATGCGGTTATGGAATAATTATGATACAGATTATAAGCCTTTGGTGGAATTTGCGCGTGAAAATGGTCTTCAATTTATTGCTACAAATATTCCCCGCCGCTATGCTTCTCTGGTGGCAAGAGAAGGATTTGAGGGTTTGGACAATTTATCTGATCTGGCTCGCAGCTATATTGCTCCCCTTCCTGTAGAATATGATCCGGAGCTTGAGTGTTACAGCAAGATGAAAGAAATGAGTGGAATGCCGGCTAAGATGCATAGTGGATATCTGCCAGAGGCTCAGGCGATAAAAGATGCCACAATGGCATATAATATAGCTCAGAACGTTAAAAAGGATGGTATATTTTTTCATATAAACGGCAGGTATCATTCGGATTACCATCAGGGTATTATCTGGTATCTGCAGCGTTATGCGCCTGAAAAGAGAATTGTGACTATATCCACCGTAATTGCAGAAGATTTATCTGTTCCTGATGCAGATAAAGCAGCGGCAGATTTTATTATCGTATTACCGCGGGATAGTAATAGAAATGATTGATAATATAGAGGAAAGATGAGACCAGTAACCATAAAATTGTATAGTAAAATTGGTGACAAGGGCATGAGCCGTGATGAAGTCCTGGAATTTTTTGACCGTCTTGATCCCTCAGAGAAAAAGAAAAGTTTTCCTGATGACTGTCTCTTTCAGAGTAATCGTTATTTTGCCGATACCATTCTAAAGGAAATGCTCCGGCAGAAAGTGATAAAAATAATAGACAATCGCTATTACAAAAACGAGAAAAAGAAAAAAGAGAAAGAAGATGACCCGGTGCGTGCGGATTGACGCAGAGATATCATTAAAGGTGCGAGTAAAAAAAGAATTTATCGCGGTAATTTTTTGCTGCAGCTTATAATCATTTAAGCATTAGCAGCTTGCGGTATATTCTGCCGGATTTGTGGCTAAGATTGTAGTAGTAGATTCCCGATGATACGGCTTTGCCTTGAGTATTAGTGCCATCCCAGATCAATTCATAATTCCCGGGAGATTGGTATTCATTAACCAGATTTTTGATCAATTGTCCTTTTGCATTAAAGATATTAAGATTAACTGCAGAATTTTGCGGCAGAGAGTAAGTGATAGTGGTGGAGGGATTAAAAGGATTTGGATAATTGCCTGTGAGAATAACCGGGTCTTTGCACATCTCGTCTGTGGAAGTGGCAGAGATCACATCTTCAGCGATTATGGAGTATTCTGAACTTCCCGTATAGCCATAAGTATCAGTTACTATCATTACCACATGATCATAATTATCATCATTATTAGGCAGCGTGATCTCGCCTGAGGCATATTCATCAAGCTCCATTTCATAAAGTGCATAAGGAGTATTGCCTGCATAAGAGACAAATCGCACTGTGAAAACCGAATAATCTTCAGAGCTCATAAATGAGACTTTTAAGCTGTTTTCCAGTCCGGAAAAGGTGAGATAATTCACCCCCCAGTGCTGCACCGTGTTCGTTTCCAGGGTAGGGTAGAAGGCAATATCATTCACAGTAGCCAGTTCATAATCACCAGTGCCTACCGGGTTATCTATATAGCCAAAAAGCCCGTCCATAAAGTCCGTATCATTAATATAATTGGCAATCACCCAGTTATTAAAAACCTGCACTGTACTGAGATTTTCCCAGCCAGTAGTAGCCAGGGCAGCTTCTACGCCTTCTATGCCGTTCAAAGGTTCTGCTACTAAATTATAGATAATATTATTATCTTCCAGGCAGTAGTGTTCCCAGAGATACAGCATAAAAAGCCAGGTTTGGGGGTAATCGGGTCCTGCAGTCCAGTGGATCAGATTGTTATCGGGGTTCATCGTGAACATAACCATCCAGTAGGGACTGATCCAGCCGGTAACCGTTTGAGCAAGGCAAGATAACCCCTCATTCACCCAGGTTTGTTCATTGGGGTCATGTGTATAGTGAATAAGGTGCTGAAATTCGTGAGCGATAGTAGAAAAGCAATATGTGCTATTGATGCCTGAGCCATGGGGATTTTTATCAATATAGAGTATTTCCATATCATTGCTGAAGGTGCCGCCGGAAATATCGGATGGAGAGAAGAAACCATTTATATCGGGATCATCAATATCATAAATGAGGATATTGACTTTGCCGTTTTCATCAATATCCGAGGGGAAGCCAAACATCTCGGTATCCAGTTCATAGATACCCTCATCAGGGTTTGCAGCAGTGGAATCATCAAAAACCCTTGCTACGAGATCGACGTCGTTTTGATGGATATCAGTATCCCAGAGCTCATTATCTACATAGACATTGCAGTGCGTCCCGGCTTTCCGGCGTGTGGCAGTGATTTCTGAATAATTATTGCCGGTAAAATTATATGTCCAGAAGTTGCGTTCTTCAAAAGTGCTTTCTTCTACAGAAAAGCTGTAATTTTTTATAGTAGAAGTGAGATTTGAAATATTGATAACGAGATGATCAAATTCCGGCTCGAATGCCTCGATAGTGATGGAGCCGCTGTTTCCCTGCAATACGAGTGGTACTATATCAAAATTTCCGTTATTATTTATCTTCAGAATATTTACGGTGAAAATTCCTGTTGCGGCATTGAAGCTTATATCAAGATCACTTGAGCCATTCAAAAATTTATAATAATCAGCAGCCCAGCCGTTCACGGTGGCTGACCCGCTCACGGGATAGCTGTTATAGGTGCTCACACATTGAAAGGCAGGCAAATTAATGGTTTCATAATCATTCAAAAAATTTGCATTTGTCCAAGCCGGAAAAAGATCAGCAAAAGTATCTGTATAACCCAGATATCCCAGGGCAGCTTCTATACCAGTTATCCCATTGGCAGGTTCTGCCACAATTTCCGAGATGATAGAGTGCCCGCCATAATTTTCCGAAAGGAATACCGTGAAAAGATATGTTTGCACGTAATCTGCAAAGGTTTGATCCCAGACGATGAGATTGTTATCCGGCTGGCTGGGGAAACTGACGATAGGATCAGGATAGCCGTAAAGATACATGGCATATTCGGAACAGCCCTCATTTACCCAGGTTTCTTCATTAACGTCCATACCCCAGTGGATGAGGTGCTGCATCTCGTGAGCCAGCACAGAGAGCCTGATAGGAGCGATGGGATCAAGCGGGTGGCAGGTCATATAGATCATCTCACACTCATTGCTGTGTCCGGGAGGATTCATCTGCTGGGCTTCTTGCTCCGTCACCTGGTTATAAGCACTAAAATATCCATCAAAAGCAGTACCTTGAAAACTGCCTAAGGCAGAATAGAAGATAATCATCTTTGGATCATTATCAAGTTCATCAGGCACAGGACCAAAATACTCAGTATTCAGGTCATAGATACCTAAATCAGGAAAAGCCAGCGTATGCTCTTCAAAATGTGCCAGCACGGTATCCACATCAGATTGTTCCATATTAATTTCCCATTGATCATCTGCTACAAAGATATAGCAATGCTCTCCTACTGCCCGGCAGGTAGAAGGCGTTTGTATCCAGGCAGGAGGCATATCCGACAAATCCCAGCTCCAGAAAGACTGCGTATCGCCAATCTCATAATCACGAGTCAGCCGATTATTCCGGTAATCTTGATGATCTTGAGAATTCTTGAATTTGCCGCTTTGCAGGGTTATATTATTTCTAAAATCCTCAAAATCTGCAGGATTTGATGCTGATAATGAAATCACTAAAACCAAAAATACCAAAAAAACTATTTTTCTCATCATTTATTCTCCAATTTTCTGAATTTATCTCCTCACATAGAAAAATAACCGAGGCATTATCCTGTCAATAAAAAATGACCAGGACTCCCAGATGTGCCTTAGCTCTGGGTAGAAGAGGGGATGATGCGATGATGCGATGATGCGAAGATGCGATGATGCGATGATGCGAAGAGGGGAGGATTATCTAATTCTATTCATCCAAAATTCAAAATTGTTCCATCGCCTCTGGAGGGGTGATTTTTTTGCCATGCAAAAAAAATCGAGGGGATGCCTGATATGCATGAAAACTGGCATCCCCCTGGTTTTATAATTATTGGTATTATTAAATCATTCATATTATGTGAGATATCGATTGTTGTCAAAGTCAACCATTGCAAAGGTCTGGCGACCATTCTCAAGGTTTTGTATGAGGTACCTTCTTCAATCTAAGTTACCTTGCGAATGGTCGATAGACCTTCGCAATGGTGACGAATATTTGTTTACTTGACCATTATTTCCGCTTTTCGAATTAATTTCGGGGGTATGCCAGGATATGCAAGAAAAGATTTGACAATTTGCTGCCAGGGAACGAACTCAGTTTGATCAAAAAAAGGGGGAAAAGGTTGAGGTTATGACTTCAAAAGATAGTATTCTCACAAAGATTAGGGCTCACAAGGCAAAGTTGAATAAACTGGGTGTTCGCAATATTGGTCTATTTGGCTCTTATGTAAAAGGAGAACAATCAGATAAAAGCGATATTGATATACTAATTGATTTCGAACCAGATAAAGAAAATTACAGTAATTTCATGGCTGTTTATGATTTAATTGAACGACTTTTTGAGGACGAACGAATTGAGATCGTAACCAGAAACGGTCTAAGCCCCTATATTGGGCCTATTATTTTAAGTGAGGTTGTGTATGCCTAAAGACCCTCTTGAATATTTGAAACATATTCGTGATGAGAATTTATATATAATCTCGGTTATTCCCAATGACTTGACGAAAGACGATTTTCTGCATGACGAAACTTTGAAAAGAGCGGTAGTAAGAAGTTTGGAAATTATTGGAGAAGCAACAAAGAAAATTTCTGCCGATTTCAAAATCAAATGGAAATCGATAGAATGGAAAGATATGGCAGGAATGCGTGATCGATTAATCCATGATTATATGGGCGTTAATTATAACATCATCTGGGATGTAATAAAAAATAAGATTCCTGAACTTAGCGATCAAATTCAAAATGTAATCGAGAATGAACAATAAATATCACGTTCCCAAGACTTACGTGTCTGTCGTCCAATCCCGTATGTGCCTGATGATATAAATGTTTTTTGGGGTTGGAAGATAGAATTTCTGGTATGAAAATTATCCGCGGTTAACTACTCAGTTATCGAGTACATATCCTAATCCCCTTGATTCCCAGACTACTATCATGTATTAACCGGCAGAAATCGGTATAGTGAGAGATGATGAGATGGGAAGATGGGAAGAGGGGAAGAGGGGAAGAGGGGAAGAGGAGAAGAGGAGAAGAGGGGAAGAGGGGAAGAGGAGAAGAGGGGAAGACGTATGCTGAGAGTAAAAATTCCCGAGATAGAATCACGGGCTACTCATTCAAAATTCAACATCCAAAATTCAAAATTATTCCATGGCCTCTGGAGGGGTGATTTTTGAGCCATGCATAAAAAAAATCGATTGATTCCACCACAGGATAATAAATCTTAATCCCATTCAGAACAAAAGAAAAACCACCTATCTTTATCTAAACCTCCCAAACTTTCTCTAGTCCATTTTTCCTGCTGCTTTTCCTTGAGTCAATCTATTTCTTGCTGTATTTATCAGGACTAAGTTCAGATATAAAATACAAAATACCTTAAAAAATTCAGCAACACCCTGACAGGTAACGTGATGGCTACTAAAAAGAAATAAGCCAGCAATAGTATCATTATGATGGCAAATATCAAAAAGTTAGTGCCCAGACTGCTTACTCCTTTTGTTACCATCCCGTTTGACCACTGAATTTTCTCGACCGTAGCATAAGGCACTGTGTATAATGAGGCAAAAGCCGCTGATGCTATTCCTGCTCCTACAGTATTTTCCAGTTTACTGAATACTTCCTTATTCGCTGCTTTTCGCCAGAACATAAAAGCTGGTCTGCGTGAGACTATAATATAAAATATTAGCGAGACAAACAGAAATATCGGTCCCTTTATCTGCTCTTTTCGGTTATTGATATCTCGCTCTCTGTCTTGCGCTCGATATTCTGCTATACTAATTGAAGATAATTTTTCAATTTTAGCTCTGGTCTTTATTATTTCCTCTTGCATTCTATCCCAATATTTATCTTTCTCTTTTTCATCCCAATTATAATCTTTCCGATAATTCTCTCTGCCGGCAGCCAACTCTTTCTCATATCCGGCAAGTTTCCTCTCATTTGCCTGCAAATTCTGCTGTATTAATGTTGTTACTCTTTCATCGGATAGTCTTTCAGTCAGATACCCAGGTTTTTTATGAAATTTTGCCAGAAATAACAGGAGCAGGATGGTGATAACCGTTGCCAGTATTACCTGAACACTGACATGCATCCGCCTTTTTTTAGCATTACGTAATACCTCTTTGATTTCAGTTAATTTGCTGGCGTTTTCTTTTCCCGAGTTACCTTGATCTTCATATTCAGCAATAAGTTGCTCGCTGTTGCGGATAGCTTTTTTACTCGTTGGCAGGCGGTGTTCTCCCGTCTCGTCGCTATAGATCACTTTCCATTGAGCATAAATCCGCTCTATCAGGTTTTTGCTTTCAGTCTGATTTGTTCCCAATATAACCTCCAATTCTTTCTATTTTTTTTCTACTTCCAGATCATATATAGATATTATTCCAACTGCTCTGCCGCCATTGATCTCCAAAAGCGCGATCTTCGTTAATTCCGGATGTACTTTCTCAAATTCCAGTATTACAGGTACTGATAATTCTGAAATTAACTTTCTTTTAATAACCTGATACCCGCTGCCTCCCTTCTGAAATGTTTTCCGCTCATTACCCATTACCACGGAACTAACCTGATATTCATTACCCAGATTATCATAAATCTTTGTCTCAGGATTTCCATACTGAATCTGAAATTCCTGCTCAGTGTATTCTTTGTTTGTTAGTTCCAGTCTGATTTTCAGATTCATTCCTTCTAATTCACATCCGGTTACTTCTATTTTAAATCCATTCTTTTCCATGATAGATTTGATGCTGCTCTCCTCCGCTTGTTTTGCTGTCTGCTCCAGTAATTCTGCATATTCTTCCACCTCCAGACTTACTGTACTCGCTGATACAATGGAAGCTGTTTCCGTTAAGATGATTCTGGCATATATTACTATGTTCTTTGCTGTTATCATATATGTTCCCGTCAATATCCCCTCAACTCCGGTAAATCTGCCAAATTCCTTGATTGTCTCTTCTTCGATCAATCCCGACATATTTAGCTTTAATTCCTCTTTCACTTTCGATAATTGACTTCTTTCATAAATCTCAAATTCGCCATGCAGGTGAGTGGTTAATTCTTCTGCTAAATATATCCCCAATTTACCGCTCTCATTATCAATACCAGTAAACGGTAATACCGCTAATCTTTTAAACTCCGTTGAGGTGCTATTTTGCAGTAGTTCCAGTGATAATCTCTTTAATTCAGAATTATGTCTTTCTTCTTCCTGAGCGGCTGATTCACCCCGCGCAGATTGATTAAACACCGAGCAACCCCCAAAAAACATAACTGTTACCAGAAACGATATTATGATAATATAATCCGCTTTTTTCCTCATATTCCATTCCTCTTATATATTTGTTCAATTATCCCTTCTCTTCAATATTCTGTCAATTTTTATATCCCATTATCTGGGAACTACGATCTCCAGGTCGTAGATTTTATTAAAACGAAAAGCTAAAGCTTTGCGTTCCCAGTAATAATAACCACAAAAATACTTTATAAATTATTTCTATTGACAGGGTTAACAGCTTTGGCTCAAATTCCTTCCAGTTATAATTGATGCTGCAAACCAGCACCAGCAGGAGGCTGTAATGAGAATAATATGGTTATCTTTGAGTGTGTTTTTATTATGCCTGACATACTTTCTACAGGCAGTGGACGAACTGGTATTTGCTCATATGAATATTGGTGTGAAAACATAGAAGAATGGGTAAACACATTAAACGAAGCATTAGATTTAGAAATGGACGCTGATGATTATACAGAAGAAGAAATAAGGAGCATTGCTGGTGCTGATGTAGCTGGTTTTATTGCTGGTGGTGTTGTCGGAGTTTTAGTTGGTGGTGTTCCCGGTATAATTCCCGGTGCTGTAAGTGGTGGCTTATTTTGTTCTATTTACGGTTTATTTTACCATGGATAGAACAATTATTTTGAATAGGAATGGAATCTTAATTTCAAAGGAGTAGATAAATGTTTAAATTACCTAAAAAGAAAATCTTAAAAAATCTGGCAATTGCATCTTGGGTGTGGTTTGTTATTTTGTTGATTCTGAAGATAATGAACTATGAAAACTTAATGTCTCCTGAAACCCCATTGTTTATGTTTATAATCTTAGAAGCTATCTTTTTTATAGGTGGGTTTTGGCTTATCTTTGAATCAAAGAAAAAGTAAATATTAGCATTTGCATAGTATTTGTTGTATGATTAAAAGAAAAATACAAAAAGCACTGTTCCCTGTGCTTTTTGTATTTAGTTAACCAAAGTTTACCAATAAATTTTCTTTTCTGCACTATTTTAGGATAAATATCCCAATAGTTCAATTCATGAAGTAGCTGAAGAAACAACTTTTCGATGTAGCAATTTTAATTCTAGTGGGAGTGATCTGAATAATGACGGATATGATGACTATATTCACTGGTATCCTGAAAACCCCTACCGATTTCAATTTTTTATGGGAACTGCCAATAAAAACCCGACCTGTGATTTTGAGATTGAGGTACCCTTTGGTAGTGGAAGTATTTCCTGGGTAGGGGATTAAAATGGGGATGGTTTTAAGGATATAACATATATAACAGGTGCACAGACTGGGGATATCCAGGGGAAGTAAACATCTGCCTGGGAGGTGAAGAACTTGATCTTGATCCGGAATTAATTCTTCATGGAGAGGATTATGTTGGAGATGCCTATCATTTAGGTTACTATGGAATTAATGGAGGATTTGATTTCATTGGTGATGGCTTTGATGATCTGATTGCAATAAGGAGTCAGGAAATTGAATACTGGCTGTATTCACTTCAACTATATCTGGGTGGGGAATGTGTGGATACTGTTTGCGATTATGTATTAATTACAAGTGACTGGAACGGTGATATGATGAATCTGGCAACAGCAGATTTTAATGGGGACGGGATAGAAGAATTGTTCGTTTTGAATATTCCTCCAGATGGGATAACAGGCAGCTATTATATTGATTCTTCAGATGAGTTGATATTTGAACAGCACTATTTTGAACAAATGGATTATCTCCAGATTGTAGATATCAATGGGGATGATTTCGATGATATTGTCTCCTGGAACCTAGATCTGGATTTGATAAACGTCTATTATGGAGGAGCGGATTACGATTATGAAATTGATATATCTTTATCTATTCCACATATAGAACAATATCATAACCATATGGATTTTTTCAGCATTGCAGGAGATATCAACGGAGATGGTCAGGATGAGATACTCATAAATGATGAAGAAGTGGTAGGTCCTTATGGACACACATTATCTAATTCTGCAACTATCTA
>CAZRXY010000138.1:0-6561 GCA_964604155.1 uncultured Candidatus Cloacimonadota bacterium
CTACCCACCGACGGCGTAGCCGTAGACGGGCAGCCTGATGCAGGCAATGGACATAGCTTCAAAATCTCTAGGTTTCACTTATGGCTATTCATATTATCACTCCGGTAGAGTGATTTTTTGAGCCAGGGGAAAAATGGGGGTATGCCAGGATACCATTTTTTCTTGACAACATATATCAGGGATTTCATTTGTACGTTCGGGCGATGCTCAAACATGAGATGAAATGTGGATTATAGTTAGAGGAAACAGAGTAAAGAATAGAATTTATGAAAGATTTTAGATCTGTTCAGAAACTATTAAAAAAATGAGAAAAGCCATTATAGGTGAATGAGAAAAGATGAAAAGGTTATCAGTAATCGCATTACTTGTGGTAATTAGTATTTTTGCAAATGCTACAGAGCTTTTTGTTGGTACCGGGCAGCAATTTTCTACGATACAATCTGCAATAGATGCAGCTCAAAATGGAGATATTGTGACTGTGATGGATGGCACATATATTGAAAACTTAGTAATTACTGATAAAAGCATTACTCTCAGAAGTAATTGCGGTAATGAGAATTGTGTAATAGATGGCAACTATATTGGTCATGTAATTAAAATTGAATCGATAGCCCCTGACGAAGAGGCAGTTATCATACAAGGATTCACTATCAAAAATAGTGGTACATATATTGACTTCAATTCTGGATCTTATAATGATATATTTGATTCCGGCATATTTGTTAAATCAGTAAGAAACACAAAAATTCAAGGAAACAACTTCTTGAATAATCTCCGTGATATATACTTAAGGGACAGTAGCGATCTAATTGAGATAATTGAAAATACTTTCAACGAAATCATGAATAACCAAAGTTTAGGTGCAGCAGGATATATCTATTGCCTCTATTTTGAGAAATTAATTATCACTGATAATCAATTTAATGATAGCAGCATACAATCATCACTGCAAGATTTTGTATTCGGCACGAATGGAAATAATGTAAATTTTACAAATAATGATGTCAACCTGTGTCGAAGCGGCTTTTCAAAGTTTAGATATATTCAGGAAATTAACATAATTGCTAACAATATCGAGTATTCAGGATGGACAGGTATTGCAGGAATTGCATTTTCTTTTTTTTGTTCTAACTTCGAATTAAAAGGTAATACGATAAGATTTGAAGAATTTTCCGGCAGAGCTATTTCAGTAGAAACATATGAAGATAGAACTGCATACGTATATAAAAATCTGATCTATGGCAGTTCAACTGCTATACATTTTGAATGTGGTTCATCTGCGGCATGTTATCATGGTTATTTTAGAAACAACACCTTTAAATCATGCGAAACTGTATTTTATATTGAAAACTTTTCAAATTATAACCCCCAAAATAATATATTGGAATTTAAGAACAATATAATATGGGATGTTGATACAATATTTGATCTTAATAATCATAACTTAGCTACACCGGTAACAATCGAGTATTCTTGTCTGGAAGGAGGATTTCCAACAGGAGCTTCTTTCATTGACGGAGGTGGCAATACTTCCAATAATCCCCAGTTAACTACGGATTATCATTTATCTTCAAACAGCATATACTGCATCGATCTTGCCCATCCCGACACTGATGGTGACGGAATTGAATGGATACACGACGAAGATGACAGAGACGTTGATGGTTCACGGAAAGACATGGGCTTTTATCCATATTTACATGAACATGATACCAAAGTGTTCACCAAAGGGGTACACTGGATATCCTTTCCAATTTTGTGTCAAGACGGCACTTATAACGGTATTCCTTCCATACCACCAATTGATGATCAGTTATTCCAGCAGGCTTACTATGATAACGGCAGTGGATTATTACAGCTTACAGGTAATTCTCTCGGAACAATTGACGGATTTGAAAAAATAATAGGGAAAAGAAATAGTATTTATATGTCAATAATACCTGATGATTATAATTATGCGGAGTATGACATTGAATTCGGTAATATGCTTTTCCGTCATGAGGGATACAAGATTTCCATAGGAGAAGTAACAAACCCGACAGTATTGATCGTGGGAGGCAGTAACGATGAAAGATTACCCGAAAATCATGTGATTTCCGGTAATCTCCCTTATGGTGAATATCATTGGATAGGTTACTGGTTGAAGGAATCCAAGAATATCGTAGATGCTTTTGGTGGGAACAGTGATAATCCTGCCGATGATATTTGGCAATATGTGGAGAAAGTTAAGGCAGAAGACTGGTATTATGATAGATGCAGCAGTGGTATCAGGGGAGATATCCCGTCTGTTTCCTGGTTAACAACGGGCAAGACCATGGAATATGGGAAAATGTATCTGGTATGGTTCCTCGATCATACTTTAAGTGATTTTCAATGGTATACTGAGGGAGCTTCTGAAGAACCTGCTAAGAAAAAAGAATCGGAATATTTTTCATATACAGAGTTACCCGATTATGAAGTGATCGATGTATTGGATATTCCCGAGGATGTTCGTGAAATCGGTGTTTTTGAGGAAGAATCGTGCGTGGGAGCTGTGGTCGTTCAAAATTCCAGTGAACAGATCCTTGTTTATTCAAATAAGGCAAATCGCGATGATATCCCCTTTAATTTTGAAATAGTAACCGGAAATAAAGGCTTGATTCAACCTGTAAAAAACTATCTGGTTTTTAACAATGACACTGAGAATTTTGAGAAAGGTCATGTAGCAAGTGGACGGCAGGAACGTACGAGTATAAAGCTTGGAGATACTGGTGAACCACAAAATGATACGCCTGCTGCTAACAGTGTAGTTTTACACAATAGTTATCCAAATCCCTTTAATCCTGAGACTAATATTTCTTTCTCCCTTCCCGCAGAACAGGAGGTTAGTTTAAATATTTACAACCTGAAGGGACAAAGAGTAAGAGAATTAGTTAATGGTCAAATGGTTTCTGGAACATATACGATTATATGGGATGGGAAAAATGATGGTGGTAAACAAGTGGGTTCTGGTTTATATTTCTATAAACTTAGAACTGATGGCAGGGAATTCTCTAAGAAGATGCTGCTTTTGAATAAGATGAGAAGAGCAGACGGGGAAATTGTCCTGTCTGCTAAATTCTGAATTTCATTTCAGTAAGGTGGAATTCAAAGGAGGTTCGCTGAAAAGAAATATCTTAATCGTTTACGTGTTACTTTGTATAGCTTCGTGGTTACAATCTGCTACATGGCATATCAGGCAGGATGGTACGGGTGATTTTACTACAATCCAGGAAGGAATAAACACATCTGCCGATGCGGACACAATACTGGTTTATCCTGGTATATATTATGAGTATATTGACTACAATGCTAAAAACATCACGGTAACGAGTCTTTTCTTGATTTCCGGTGATGAGCAATACATCTCACAAACTATCATTGATGGCAGCAATACAACCCGATGTGTGAGAATAGAAGATAGTCATAATATAGCCTTAGTAGGATTAACAATACAAAATGGTTATGCAGTGAATACCTCAACTTCCGGCTGGGGTGGCGGACTACTGATCATGGAAGTAGAATACGGGCTCGTGAGTAATTGCAGAATTACCAATAATACATCAGAACTGGGAGGAGGTTGTGTTATCTATGCTTCAAATATCACTTTATCAGCGAATACGATTTCATATAATCAGAGTACCAGTGGAGGAGGGGGGCTTTCTATCGTAGATTCATATACATCAATTATCGAATTTGATCCGATAAATTTAAACAATATTTACTTTAACTACTCAAGCAGCGGAACAGAAATCTATATTGCGTCTTCACCAAACACTTACACAGTAATCGTTGATACCTTTACGGTAGCCGAATTTGATGAATATTTTATCGCTCCGTTTAAATGTGAAGCCGGGTTATCAGCACAGCATCATAAGATTGAACAAATTGACCAGGACCTGTACGTGGCACCGGAAGGCAATGATGAAAACAGCGGATTAACTGCAGACGATCCTTTGCAGACAATAGCCTGGGCCCAAATGCTTATCAGAAGAAATGATAACGATCCTCACACGATCCACCTTGCACCTGGTACTTATTCTCCTTCATTGAATGATCAGAAATTTCCCCTTGGCATCAAACATGGTGTGACCATACAGGGAGAATCACCTGAAAATACGATTTTAGATGGTGATGATCAATTCAATATTATCAAATACGGTTATTATAACAGTGCAGAATTGCCGAGTTTGATAGTCAAGAATTTAACAATGACAAATGCAAGGAATATTTTAGATGCTTATGGTGCAATAAATATACTAAAAGCAAATTTAGCACTTGATAATGTAATTATTTCTAATAATTGTTATGGTGAGATAAGTAGTGCAATATTATGCCGTGATGGGATATACGATTTTAATAATGTAATAATTTCAGATAATATCGGAGGATACGCAGTAATAATTAGTTGTATCCATGCAGGAAACCCTGAACCGATGCTATTAGTGAACATCAAGAATTCTGTTATTCAAAATAATTATCCTAGTACAGACCCGACAAGCGGTTATGGCGGTGGTATAAATATTGCTGGTCATTTGAATATACCGGGGGACTATTATGCTTCATTAATAAATTGTGATATTAGTTCTAACTATAGCAGCTTCGAAAATGAAGGTGTAGCTGGTACAGCGGGTTATCATCCACTTTATAACATCAGGACAGATATTGTAAATTGTACATTTGGAGATAACGCGGTCAATGACACATCCGGCTGCGTGATAACTGGCAGCACAAATGCACAAGTAAATATATTTAATAGTATTATCTATGATAATATTGGTCATTCCTGCAACTTATGGTTTGAGGCGGAATTCAACGTTTATAATTCTTTGCTGCAAGGGGGACCAGACAATGTTGGTTACTATTATCCAGTGAATGCTTCTTTCAACTGGCATGATGGCAATCTGGATGAAGACCCGCTCTGGTTGGCAACCGGTGAATATCCTTACACGCTTCAATCAGGATCACCCTGCATTGATGCCGGCACTCTAAATCTGCCAGCAGGAATAGAATTACCCTCATTCGATCTTGCAGGTAATCCCCGCATTTTCGGTGAGACAATTGATATGGGAGCTTACGAGTGGCAGGGAAATGAAATATCTGATCACAATTTACCTGCGACTAAAACAAACCTTACTAATTATCCCAATCCCTTTAATTCCACTACATCAATAAAATTAGAAATAGTTGAAGCCGGGGTGATAGAATTGGCAGTTTACAATATCAAGGGGCAAAAAGTGAAAACTCTGATGGATTGTACAACTGTTGCGGGAGTGTATAGATGCGAATGGAATGGAAAGGATGAGCAGGATAAATCAGTCAGCAGTGGACAATACATCATCAAGTTGCAGCAGAATGGGAAAGATACAGCAAAGAAAATGCTGTTTTTGAAATAGTGGCATTTGAGCTTACAGCAAAGTAGAATTGAAGGGGGATCGTTGAAGAAAAAATTATCATTTATCACTGTGTGGGAGGCAGAAGACATCATGTGTTTTATCAGGCAGCCGGAGTGAAAAAAATAGCCGTGAAAAAGGTATCATGAAAACTGAGGAAAAGAGGCAATAGCAGAGGGGAAAAATAAATTTTTGAAAATATCTATAGTATTATATAACTGAGAGATATGTGTACTATCCGACTGTGTCTTCATAAGTAGAAAATAAAAAATTTGACATATAAAAGGTTAGGTAATTTTGTGACCTCTCGTGTAATTGATCGTTATAAAAGTGATAGAGTGGAAAAAAAATATTGACAGCCAGGCGGCATGAAAGCTGTCTGGCACAACCTGAAAGAGGAAAGCCAGCGTGGCTCAACGGTAGAGCAACGCACTTGTAATGCGTAGGTTGTGGGTTCGATTCCTACCGCTGGCACCATAGTAATAGGCAAAAGCATAAGCAATAGAAGTGGAGAGGTTCCCGAGCGGCCAAAGGGAACAGACTGTAAATCTGTCGTCAGACGACTTCGGAGGTTCGAATCCTCCCCTCTCCACCATAAAATAAGCAGTGGAAAAGCGAGCGAGGGTAGCTCAATTGGTAGAGCATCAGCCTTCCAAGCTGAGGGTCGCGGGTTCGAGACCCGTTCCTCGCTCCATTCATAATTATTGTGCTCATGTAGCTCAGACGGTAGTAGCGCATCCTTGGTAAGGATGAGGTCAACGGTTCAAGTCCGTTCATGAGCACCATAGGAAATAGATAAGAGAAGTAAAGGGAATTAAAAGAAAAAAAAGAGAATTAAATATGTATCTGGTATTTATACCAAGGAGGAATAATGGCAAAGGAAAAATTCGTACGTAATAAGCCTCATGTTAATATAGGTACGATAGGCCATGTAGATCATGGTAAGACCACATTAACGGCGGCAATCACGCTTTACCTTTCAAAATCAGGTGGAGCCAAGTTTGCCAGTTTTGACAGCATAGACAATGCTCCCGAAGAGAAGGAGCGTGGGATCACAATAGCAACGGCACACGTAGAATATCAGACGGCGAATCGTCATTATGCGCACGTGGATTGTCCTGGTCATGCGGATTACGTGAAGAACATGATC
>CAZRXY010000139.1:0-8297 GCA_964604155.1 uncultured Candidatus Cloacimonadota bacterium
TTTCTAAAAATATGGTTCAAACAGGCTACTAAAAAGGAGTGTGAAGTATATGCATAGAATTGCAGCAGACAAAATTGATCGTAAAATTCGTTTACTATTTGCTGTTTTCTGTCTACACTGTTTACATGGATTTGTTGTGTCATTAATTATCTTAAAGAAAACTTACGTTAATGTAAAACCCGTATTATATCTAACCAATAAACATATATATATAGGTACATAATATTAATAGAGAGCGGATATGGCTGAGCGCCCTCAGGCGCCTGTAAAAAATAAAGTTTATTTTTAGAAGTAGTGTGCTTTCGCACAAAGCAACGTTTCCCGAGAAAGAGACGCTGCCTGAGCACCTGGATAAGAACAGGTTGCTTGACAGATTAAACCTGTTATGGTAAATTAATTGAGGAGTTTATGATGAATAAAATATATTGTATTTTTTGGGTTATAATTATATTGCCACTTATTCTTTTTAGCAACATCTGGTATGTAGATTGTGAAATTACACAATCAGGTAATGGGACAATCCCTGAAGAAGCCTTTCAGACAATTCATGAAGCAATTGATTGCTATACAATTGCTGAATATGATACTATTTTAGTTTTCCCGGGAACATATTATGAGGAGATTATAATATCCGTGGGATTCCCTGATAATATAACTATTGCCAGTAATTTTATCATTACTGAAGAAAAAGCATATATAGAATCGACAATAATAGATGGAGATGAAACTGATGCAGGAATATTTTTGCAAGGTCCTGAAAGAATTACTATATGCGGTTTCACCATAACAAATTGTTATAACAATTCTGGCAATTATGCAGCAGGTATATCAATCGGATCTTTTGCTTTAAGTAGTAACTATACTAATATATCAAATTGTATTATTTCAAATTGTGTCAATGACGATATTGGAGGTGGAGCGATTAGGATCACTGCAGGTAGATACAGCACTATTGAATCGTGCATAATTGAAGGCAATACTAATGATCGAGGTAATACAGTATCTCCTAATTGGGCAGCAGGAATAGCTATTTATGGTTCTTGTTACCTTAATTACATAACAATAGATGATTGCATAATCAGAGGCAATATAGGAGGTGGCATCGATTTGATTACTTTTGGATTAAGTTTTATTGATGTATTAACAGTTGAAAATACACTAATTTGCGAAAATATTACCAAGGATGATGGAGCCGGTATAGACTTGGATTATTCTTCATTAGAAATGAATAGGTGTACAATTGTTAATAATTGTGGTAGTATACATTTAGATGATGGTATTGCCCAAAGTATATCTGAAACAAATTATCAGAATATCAGCAACAGTATAATATTGGACACTTCCAATTTTTATGATGATGATATTATAAAATACTGTGGACATTTAGACGATGATAGTATGGAACCCAATTCATCAAATGGTAGTATTGGCAATTTTGAAACAATAGCAGCAGATTGCTTTATATCAGGGGATGACCTTTATCGTCTTTCATGGGATTCACCCTGCATTGATGCGGGTGATCCTGATAATGACGGTGATTCTCAGAACTGGGTTTTTGATGAAGATGATCAGGATGCAGATGGATCAAGATTATCTATTGGATATTTTCCTTATGAAGATCAGGATCGCTGGGAGTTTGAAGATGAGGATATTGTCTGGATGAGCTTTCCAAAAATTCCCTGTGCCGATAGTGTAAATAATGGAGACACCGTATCGGGATCAGATGTTTTCGGTAGGTTTCAGGAGACTACTGTCCCCGGTGCTATTGAAGTCTGGCAGGAAATAGAAATTGGTTATAACCCAAGTTTTACAGGTTATTATGATTATGAAGAATATACTTGGTACCCCTCAAACTTTCAATTTAGCAGTACCGATGGCTTAAAAATCATAGTTGATGATGATTATGACGATATCAATCCCTTGATCACCGGAGGAATGTTGTGTGAGCCCGGCACTCCATTGACAGTGACAACCGGAGCGGGAGATTTGAACTGGGTCGGTTATTTTATACCGTACACAATGAATATTATGACTGCTCTTGATGAGACAACTTTGGGTAAACTGACGGCTATTAAAACCCATGACTGGTCTTTGTATAAAAAGAGTGGAAAATGGTATGGGGCTTGCCCTCCCGGCGGAACTACTGTAAGTTATGGGGATATGGTGGAACTATTTACTAATGAAAATGAAGATTTTACCTTTTGCTGGCAAAGCCTTTCTTCTTCAGGTGAAAGTTATGAAAGAAAAGAAACACAATATTTTACTTATAACGAAAAACTTGATTATCAGTCTATCTTTGTGGAACTGGGAGAAGAGAAGCCGGATGAAATTGCCGTCTATGTTGATGGCGTCTGTAAGGGTGCAGAAGTCGTTGATGTGGATTCGCTTCTGGAGATCAGAGCTTATCTGCTGGAAGAACCCCAAGGTCAGGAGATTGAGATTGTTGCTGCCAATGGCAGATCAAATCAGGTTAATGTAAAATATCAGGTTGTGGAAGAAGATGGCAAGTTACTTGATAGAAGCCTTTTCACCGATAGAAGTAAGATGTATCAGACTGTTTCTCTCAAAGCAAGCCAGGAAATCCCTGAAACTGAAAAAGTGCTGACCTGTTATCCCAATCCCTTCAATCCTGAACTGATTATCTCCTTTTTCATCACAGAAAGCTCAGAGGAGGCGGAGATAATTATCTACAATGTAAAGGGACAGCGTATACGCGAATTGAAAATCGAAAATGTAAATTGTAAAAATAATTCTGTAGTCTGGGATGGGAAAGATGATGCTGGCGCCCGTGTAAGCAGTGGCGTATATTTTATAAGAGTGCTATCAGGTAATGAAGTGTTTACCGGGAAAGCGGTAATGATGAAATAGAATCTTGTGAATAGGAAATCCTGGCGTCCGAAAAGGACGTCAGGTTTCTAAAATTTGGGAAGGCTTATATGAAAAAGAATTTGTTTTTATTGCTGGCAATATGCCTGTCAGGTTTATTGAATTCAACAACGATTATTGTTGATATTGAGGGGAATGGCGATTATACCTCTATTCAGGAAGGCGTTAATGCCAGCGTCAATGGGGACACTGTGCTGGTTTATCCAGGAAGATATTATGAGAACGTTGATTATGATAATCACACAATTACTCTGGGCAGCTTGAACCTGACCACGGGAGAAAGACATTATATCAGAGAAACTATAATAGATGGTAATCTGGAAAATAGCTGTATCTTAGTTAAAAGAGCAGAAGGAGAAGGAACTCTTCTTTGTGGCTTTACCTTAACAAACGGTGCAGGACATTTGGGAACTGCTGACAGCGGTAGCGGTGGCGGAGTGTTTCTTTATGGAGCTTATGGGGCTCGTCTGGAAATCAGAAATTGCCTGATTGAACATAATCAAGCAAGATATTCGGGTGGAGGGATATGTATCACCAACGGTAGCATTTTGTATTTATCTGGAACGACAATTAGATTTAATTATGCAAATAACAGTGCCGGGGGGATATCGAAATCAGCAAGTACAACATTAGAATTCAACCAGAATAATCTGTGCAGTATTTACGGAAATTATGCAGCCATTGGATGTACAATGGGAAGAGGGATAGATTTAAACAATCCTGATACTCTATATATTTTTGCTGACACGTTAAGTTTCGAGGTGCCAGATAGATATTTTATTCATCAACATGGAGCAAATAATACTTATTTTGAACCAAATGAATATCTTGTAATAGTATCTCAGCATTGCTACTATGATTTCATTGATGCTGATTTATATGTCTCACCGGATGGGAATGATAGCAACAGTGGTTTAACCCCAGAAGTACCGAAAAGAACAATTGCTAATGCGATTACTGTTTCCGTTACCAATCAGGAAAACCCTAATACGGTTCATTTACTTCCGGGATATTACACTCCATCATCGAATGATCAATTTTTCCCATTGAATATGAGAGAATATGTGAGTATAGCGGGAACATCAAGAGATGAAGTGTTCCTGGATAAAGAAGGATCAAGGTGTTACGTTTTTGATATGCTCAGCGGCTATAATTACAGTATAAGGAATATTACTTTTACAGGGGGAGAAGACAATTCCGGCCGCAGTGATTTATTATTATGGGGATTTACCGAGGAACCTACCGGTAGCGTGATTATGGATAGCCTTGTTTTTAATAGTGCATATCCGGAAGCAGCAATACATGCAGTAAGCATCGATTTTGAGATAAGTAACATATTAATTGAAAATTCAGAATCAGGTTTTCTGGGATACCATTCGATACCCGGCAACCACAGCTCTGTGAAAAATGTAATTTGCAGGAATAGCACCACTACTGCCATAACTCATGATAATTATATAGAAACTGATGATCTGCCGGTCTTAAACGTGATCAATTACCTGCAGGTAGATAACTCAATTGAATCTATTTTAAGGTTATGGAACTATGGCCCAACTGTAACCAGATATGCTGTAACAAATTTTATAAACTGCACTCTTATGAATAACGAAGTTGTCCCCGGTAGTAATCATGCATTTGCCAAGGCATTTGAAGGGGGGGAGATAAACTTCTACAATTCAGTAATATATGGAAATTATGGAGTTCAATTGAATCTGGATACAAATAACCAGCAGCGTTTGAGCACAGCAACGGTGTCACATTCTCTCTTGCAGGGAGGGCAGGCAGGAATATTACATCAGGAAGAAACAATATTAAATTGGCTGGAAGGAAATATGGATTGTGAGCCAAGTCTCTGTGAAGATTATACGCCGCAGGCAGGCTCACCATTGATAGATGCCGGAACTCTGGAATTACCGGATGGAATAGTATTGCCGGAGACCGATGTATATGGGAATCTGCGTATTTATGGAAATGGAGTAGATATCGGAGCAATTGAGTGGCAGGGAACAGGAATAAGCCAGGAAGAAATAATATCAAATCCTGAAAAATTAATAATATATCCCAATCCACTCATTGCCGGAAACCTGCGAGATGGTCACGCAAAAATATTATGGCAGGGAAATGAGGTCAAAGTAGAAGTAAGTATTGTTATCTATAATATCAGAGGACAGATTATCCGTGCAATTAAAATTGAAAATGCATCCCGAAATAATCCGGACAACATTTGCGAAGCAAACTGGGATTTGTGTGACGAAAATGGAAATCCGGTAAGCAGCGGAGTCTATTTTGTCAGACTTAAAACAGGTAATGAAGTTGTTAATAGTAAAGCAGTATTGATAAAATAGTGCTATATGACCATGGAACACTCTAAGTACTTAATTAATAATCACTTCGTGATTAAGGCTGTTTTAAGGCATTAGACCAAAAACCTGGCATAACCCCTTATTTTTAATTAACCGGGTTGATAACTCATTGGCAATGATGTTATTACATAAGCCAACCAAGTTAAATTTTATATTATCCGAAAAGGATATTAATAGAATAGCCATGGGTACACCCTTAGGAAAGGGACTTACACGAGTTTCAACTTCAGGTTTTACTTCCACATAAATTTCGGGATAAATCCCGATTAGGGGAGGAGCATCGCCAACCCCGAGCTAAAAGCTCGGGGCTATTCAATTTCTTCCCCCGTTTACCGTTAACGGAATTGTGCTAAGAATAAGAAATATTACGGGGGGCTGCCAGATTTTTTTATAGAAATCAGGCATCCCTCTGGTTTTATTATTATTGGTATTACTAAATGCTTCATATTATGAAAGATAAAGATTGTTGTCAAAGTCAACCATTGCGAAGGTCTGAAGACCTTCGCAATGGTGACGACCAATAACTTCATAAGTTCAATATTATAAACAAAAAAATAATTCGGGGGTAGGCTATTTTTTTTTAAAGAAATTTCTTGACATACATCTCATCCGTTTGAACCTGCGGATTGTGAAGAATGTGAAATTGAGAAAAGATTCCAGGAGAAGCTGTTATGAACCGATTTTTTTTATTTTTTACTCTTATTTTGACAGCAACTATTTATGCCTTTGCTGTCTCTCCCGCACCCGTATATTTGGAAGCTAATGCTCCACTTCAGCAGAGTGATCAGGAATATTTTTATCACGCCAGAAACGTCCCCCAGTGGAATTGGAAAACCGCACCACAAACCCTGCTGGAAAATTATTATGACTATTTCCAGTGCTACAACGATACACCCGTAGCCGTTCGCAATGATGATAATGGCGGAATTTTTATCATCTATAGAGCTTACGATAGTAACGGGCAATCTCTGCTGTATTACAGCTATATTAATGCCGATGGAGAGATTGAGATCACTGAGAACTTTGATTTTCAAGGCAGATACCCTGATGCCCATATAGATGAACTTACAGGAGATATCTTTGTTTCGTGGCATGGAGATGTCTCTCGCGAAATCGGCTCTTTTGCTCTCTATGACCTCTATCATATTGCCGGCGAATACTGCAATTGGAAAGATGACCCCATCCTCGTTATCGATCCCGCAAACGCTATCAATATCTTCCCTCATCCCGAAGACTATTTCGTCTACCCGCAAATTAAAACAGGTCCCTCACCAGACCCTGATAGGCAAAGAGTTTACCTGCTGGCGAGTAATATCACCCTTTCTCACGGCGCTACGAGCCTCCCTTCCGAAAATTACCTCATCTGCTATGCAGATTTTGATGCCGATGACCTCGCACTGCAATCAAACCTGGAATGGGAATATACTTCTATCCCCCAATTAGACGCCTTTAATCAGGAAGACCCGGACTGGGCAAGACCCATCAAATCATGGACAGTGATCGATAATAAGCTGATCGTGCTGGGATATCTCCAAAGTGAAGAAGATGACCGCCTTTTCTGCCTGATTAATGAAAATTATGGCACCGGGGTATGGCAAGAGTATTATCAACACTGGTTTTTTGAAGAAGAAAACCCACAATTCTATCTCCCGGGAAACCCAAATCCGCAATATTTGTTTTCAGACAATCCCGTCTTCCAAGGTATCATAAATTCGCATAATTTTAACCTCGTCACAGGTGATAATAACCAAAAAGTCTATTTCTCCGCTGCGATGGGTGTGATCATCAGCGATCAACATTACTTCTATCCCGATATGTTTATGATCTATCCAAAAATGCTCGGATTCGATCTCAATACCTGCGAATTCACTCTAAGCGATGTCTATCCCGTTTCTGCCAATCCCAGCGATGACCTCCCGCTAAGACCCTGGGACCTCGATGAAGACGGCGAAATCGACCAATTCGAAGATACCGGCTACCCCCTCTGGTTCAAAGGATACCCCGTTATGTTCCCTGACCCGGCATCAATGTTTCATTATAACCACTATACCCTCGCTTCAAATCCCCTGGAAGGATGGATCGCCTGTATCTGGGTGGATGGACAAAAACTTACCGGCGCCGAACACGGACTGAGCGGCTACGACGGCTGGGAAGATACTCCCGAGATTATGATTAGTTTCTCCGAAAATAATGGCGAATCATGGTTCGATCCCATTATTCTAAATGCTAATCCCGCCAGCGAAAACTATTGCCCCGAACTGGAAAATATGACCCCCGGCTATCTCTATCCTGCTGATTTTATCCAAAGTATCGATGATAACGCCGTTATACACCTCTTCTTTATCGATGATTACGAGTTTGGCTCTCACTACCTGGGAGATGGGGATAATAGCGGGGCTGCTTTCAAATACGCAGCCATTAATATCGAACCCTCTGACGGAAAAGACGAAAACCAGCTTACTCCTCTCGCTAATTATTCCCGAAATTACCCAAATCCCTTTAACCCCCAGACTACTATAGAATTCACACTCAAATCCACTAACCATCTGAAAATCGAGATCTATAACGTCAAAGGACAAAAAGTGCATTTACTCACGGACGCACTATTGGGGGAAGGGACTCATCAGATTGTCTGGCAGGCAGACAACTTCCCATCAGGTCTATATTTCTATCGCATCACCTGCAATGAATTCTCTCTCACAAAAAAAATGATCCTGATGAAATAAAAAAATACCCAATCTTAATAAAGGAACGTATTTTATATGGTGGGCAGATTATTTATATCTGCCCACTTTATCCATCGCCCATAAAATCACGCGTAAACAGATTGAACCCGCTGATCCGTCCCCGCGGATACTGCTGCATCGCCCGCCTTGACCACTCCGCTCTTTCTAAATCACTCAGCAACTGCCAGCCAGCACTCACCTGCTGCATTAAGCCATTAAAATAAACCGTCTGCGGATTTGTGCTGTGATCATAAACCCGCCTGTGATAAAGCCAGGGCGAAGCCCGGCTATCTTCTATATCCGAATAATCAGGATGCTCATA
>CAZRXY010000140.1:0-3486 GCA_964604155.1 uncultured Candidatus Cloacimonadota bacterium
GGCAGAGGGAGCATCATCAACCCCCGAGCTAAAGCACGGGGCTATTCATTCAAAATCCTAAATCCAAAATTCAAAATTATTCCACCGCCCCTGCCTGTCGACGGCGGAGCCGTCTACGGGCAGAGGGAGCATCATCAACCCCCGAGCTAAAGCACGGGGCTATTCCTTCAAAATTATAAATCCAAAATTCAACATCCAAAATTCAAAATTATTCCACCGCCCCCTGCTTGGTGTTTTTGAGCTAAGAATAAGAAAAATTTTGGGGGTATACTATCAGGAACAAGAAAATGATTGACAGATATGGAGGAAAGACGTTTTATAAGCTGGTTACAATGAG
Source organism: uncultured Candidatus Cloacimonadota bacterium (assembly GCA_964604155.1). Lineage (GTDB taxonomy): Bacteria > Cloacimonadota > Cloacimonadia > Cloacimonadales > TCS61 > Stygibacter. The sequence goes on from CAZRXY010000140.1 coordinate 338, forward strand.
AACAGAGAATGAGAGCGTGGTAATGAGAGATATGGGAGAATGAGAGATAGCAGATGATGAGATGCGGGGAATGAAACGGGCAATATTAATGGTAATGTTTTTGGCATTGCTTGAGGTTTGGGGCAGTGGGCTTCTTCTTCCCTGGTCAGCAAAATCTGCTGCGAGCGGTAATAGTGGATTTATTTGCAGAGATAGTGGAGGCTTTATCGGTTGTCCTGCATTTGGGAGTGAGGGAGTGGGAATAACTGCCACGTATTTATACAATATGGAGGAATTACCGCGTAATATTCTGGTGATAGGCACAAGACTTGGCAAAGTGAATCTGGGTTATGGGATAGAGCACCTGCATCATCCTTTATACAAGGAGACGAGCCAGTTAGTTAATGCTGGATTTTATCATAAAAATATAACTGCCGGCATCAATCTGCGAAATTTATTATTAAAGATAAGCGATGAATCATTAAAAAGTGCAGTGGTGCTTGATCTTGGTCTCAGTTGGCAGAGGGGTGATTTTGAAACGGCATTTTCCTGGTTAAATATTACAGGCGGCAAGCTGTCTGGTGACCGGCTGCCGGTATATCTGATCTGGGAGTCCGGTTGGAAGCTGATAGAAGAAGGCGAGCTCTGTCTGCGGTTAGAGAAGGAAACAGGATTTAATTTTTCACCGGTGCTGGCAGCAATATATACATTGCGAGAAAATCTCTCTTTGATAACTTCATACGGTTACAATCCGGAGAATCTGGGGATTGGGTTTGAGATAGCCAGGGGAAAAATTACAATATCATATGGGATGCAGTATAACAGGGATCTTGAGGAAAGTCATTATATCACGGTATTATATGCAAAATCTCGGGAATAGATTGATATTATTGGCATGCATTTGGCAGGTTGCGATTTTATCGGGAGAATTTTCTTTTGAGGATTACTATGAAGGCGATAATAAAATCGAAAGTTTATCTGAGGAAGAGATAATACTTCATGATTTGGAGGCATTTCCTTTAGCGGTCAATAGTGCAGAACTATCAGTATTAGAAGCTGTTCCCGGTATCGAGCGTAATGACGTAATACAATTACAGAAGATAATTTCGAAGAGGAAAATTCAGAGCAGCGAGGACTTGCTCAACAGGGGTTATCCGCCTGAAAAACTTGAATTGATCAAAAGGTATATCACCTATTCACGAGCGGGTGATAGCAGGGCAAATCTTTTGGGTTTATGCGAGCTATCCGAGAATCGTATCAGTAAAGTGCGATTTACGGGCAAGCTGGATTACGGGGATATCAAGGCTGGACTGGCTGCCAGCGGAAAGGCGGATGAGAAGTGGAAGCAGGCATTTTATCCCTGCTATATAGAGTATGATTGTTATCCTTTCAGAATTTTCACTGGTTATTATACACTGCGGTGGGGTCAGGGTTTATTGCATGCTCCGGCATATCGGATGAGTTTTAGTAAATCTGCGGGCAGCTTTGTGATGAACAGTAATCGTTTAGTGCGGGGCTATAGGGGAACTAATGCGGGCATGTTCCATAGGGGAGCTGCTTTTGAATATGGCAATAGAAATCTGAAGGCGGAATTTTTCTTTTCTGAGGCGCCGGTAGCGGTTAATTTTAGTGACAGCCTCTTAATCAGTTCTTTTAGCACAGAAATAGATGATGATAGTCAGACATCTACCGAGCGGATTTATGGAGGAGCCCTGCGTTTGCATAAGGAAAAAATATCTTTGGGACTATTAGCCGAAAACCTGAAATTCAGTCATGGTTTTGAGGATGATAAGCGGCAGAATTTTTCCGCCTATTCGTTATGCGGTGAATATAGTACCAGCGGGATCAAAGCCGGAGGAGAAATAGCCAAAGCTCAGGATAAATGGACAAAAATTTTCTATACAAGCTATGGGGAAAAGAAATTTGAGCAATATCTGCTGGCAAGGTCTTATGATAATGAATTTCCTGATATCCACGGCAACCCGATATCCAGAAAAACGGGTTTTGGCGAGCAGGGGCTGTATTATGGTATCAGGCTGCGGCAATACGGGTGGTTATTAAATTTTTATACGGATATATATCGTTTTCCGGAAAAACGCTATTTGATAGACCTGCCTTCAGGCGGTAGCGAGCAAATGATCAATCTGCATTACGGGAATAAGGAAGACTATCTGGAACTCTATGGCAGATACAGGAATAGAGATAAATATCATGCTGTTTCCGATAGCGGACTTGTGATGCTGTCAGAAATCAGCCAGATGCAATTATCGATTAATCAGGTAGTTCAGAATTATGAAATTAGATTCAGAATAACCTGGCGGAGCGAATATACGCAGGAATTAAAGGAATATAAGCAAGGCTTTGTAATGTATCAGCAGGTAAGCAGTAAATTTGCAGGTTTTAGAATTTGGGCAAGGATTACTGCATTCAGGACTCAATTACCAATATATCTGTATGAAAATAGTACCCGGCTCAGTAATAAACAGGTATGCCTGGGTGATGACGGATACCGGCTGAGTATTATGCTGAAACAGGATATTCGCGGTATGGACTGTGAACTGAAATACTATTATGAAAGCCGGGATGACATAGCAAAAGCGGGATTGGCAGTTGGGATAAGCATAACTTTTTAGAAAAAAGTGATAAATCTCAGGGGGTAGCCGGCGAGTATGCGTGTGGGAATCCGGCAGTAAATCTGAGCCTCTGGGGCTCAAGGTTAAATGTTTGAGTTTTAGATATTTAAGTAAAAAAATATTTTTTATTTGACAGATATAACGGGGAAATAACTTTAGGCATTCCCCCAAAATTTGAGGGATTGTAGTATTCTTTGCATACTGCGAATATAGAAACCTGGAAAAAAACAGCGGGTTTTAGATCTTTTAGGAGGAATAATGGCAAAGGAAAAATTTGTACGGAATAAGCCGCATGTAAATATCGGCACGATTGGCCATGTAGATCATGGCAAGACTACGTTGACGGCAGCGATCACGCTTTACCTTTCAAAATCAGGTGGAGCCAAGTTTGCCAGTTTTGACAGCATAGACAATGCTCCCGAAGAGAAGGAGCGTGGTATCACAATAGCAACGGCACACGTAGAATATCAGACGGCGAATCGTCATTATGCGCACGTGGATTGTCCTGGTCATGCGGATTACGTGAAGAACATGATC
>CAZRXY010000141.1:0-23181 GCA_964604155.1 uncultured Candidatus Cloacimonadota bacterium
AACAAATAAATAATACAGAAACAATCTACCCTGATACAAATTTAAGGATTGTTGTAAAATTGGGGTCATCCTAATATCTTAGAGGTCAGGTGTTCTGAATTTTTGGTATTATTAAATGACTCAAATTATGTAAGATAAAGATTGTTGTCAAAGTCAACCATTGCGAAGGTCTTTCGACCATTTGCAAGGTTTTGGATGAGGGACCTTCTTCAATCTAAGTTACTTCGTGGATGTGCGTTAGCTCTCCGAGATGGTGACGACTAATTGTTTACTTGATCATTTTTTCCACTTTTCTATTTAATTTCGGGGGTATGCCAGTATCTCGTTAAGGCTTGTCAGCGGGCAGGGAATCAGGAAATGGACGTCATTACTGGATCCACGGGTTCATCCCTGCATTTTGGCATATGAGCCACGCACAACACAAGATTTCAGGATTTATGCCGGGATTGGGCGTAAATATTGCATAAAATCAAAAGAAAATAGCAGTACGGCAAAAAGTTAGCACTCTATTTTTTAGATTGACAAGTTTTCCTTATCTTATTATTTGACGCATTAGTTAGCAGGAGGATTAAATGAGTGCTAATAAAAGGAATTGGTGCGATGAAGAAAAATGAGTTCAGGCGTAGAGAGGTGTTGCAGTATCTGGTTGATGAGTACATCATCCATAAGGAGGCAGTATCTTCAAAACTGATCAGCAGCAAGTATCTACCGGAATGTTCATCAGCGACGATTCGGATAGATTTAAATAAGCTGGAGAAGTGCAATTTGATTTACCAGCCTCACACTTCTGCTGGCAGGATACCAACGATAAAGGGTTATCGTGAATATTTAGACATGATATTTTCGCAGGTAAGCAATCAGGAATATATAGAGAACGAGACATTGCGTGGTTTACTGGTTCAGTATTATCGGGATACACCTATGGCATTGCATTATATCATGCAAGTATTGGCGAGGGAGACCGATCAATTATCCTTTGTTGCGGAGCCCCAGGTTTCATATGGTTATCTGGAGAAGCTTGATGTTTTTCATGTTTCACCGCGCAAGCTTCTATTTGTAGTCAGTCTGGATTCCGGTTTAGATAAAACGGTGATCTTACAGACAGAGCAGGAGATCAATCCTCGTCAGCTTAAGATAATAGTAAAACACATCAACGAGGAACTGGGTGGATTAAGGATCTACGATATTCAGAACAAGTATCTTCGTGAAATCCAGAACAAGATAGGTCGAGAGAGTGCGATTTTCAAGAATTTTTTGCGTGGTCTGCATCATGCGCTCAGTCAGATATCAAGCTACTACATACATTTTGACGGCAGCGTAAATTTTTTGGAACAGCCAGAATTTGACGATCGTCAGTCGATTTTAAATTTTTTAGGATTTATCCAGCGACAGGACAATCTAATAAACCTCATGAAGCGGCACGACAGGGAATCAGATTTTTCCATTTTGATGGGCGAGGAGCTTATCAGGCCGGAATTAACTGAATATGCCATGATATATGCCCGTTATGAGATATATGGTGTTCCTGGTTATCTGGGCGTTATAGGTCCCATACGCATGGATTACCGCAAGAATATACTGCTGGTACGAAATTTTGCCAGAACTATAACAGAAACAACCAAAAAGGGAATGATGGTGAAGAAAGATGGAAGAAAATAAGGAAAAGAAGCTTAAGCAGGATTTGGAAGAGCTTGAGGAGATCAAGGCAGGGGAAGGAATCGAAATTGAGGAAGGCGATAAAATTTTAGATGAAGAAATTGAGATCGAGGAAGAGCCGGAAGATAAGTTACAGATTCTCGAGCGGGAAAAAGCTGAGTTTAAGGATAAATGGCTGCGTAGTGTAGCAGAATTTGAAAATTTTAGAAGAAGAAGCACCATAGAAAAGGTTAACTGGATAAAAAATGCTAATCAGCGACTGATATTGGAGCTTTGTGATGTGAGTGATAATTTTGAGCGTGCATTGGGAGCGGGAGAAAAGGCTGGTGAAATCAAGGATTTTTATAAAGGCATTGCGATGATACATCAGCAATTGCTGAATATCCTCAAGCGAGAGGGCGTGGAAAAAATCTCCACAGACGGCAAGGAATTTGATCCTGAATTCCATGACGCACTGGCACACATACCCTCGCATTTGAAGGAAAATAAAATTGCAGCGACTATTCAGAATGGTTATCTGATGAACGGCAAGGTGATCCGAGCTGCCAGAGTGGCAGTATCAAATGGCGAGAAACCGGAAGAAACCGGAAAATCCGCTAAAGAAACAAAGAAGAAGAAAAAATAGAAACAGGAGGAAACGATGGGAAAAATAATAGGAATAGACTTAGGAACCACTAATTCATGCGTCAGCGTAATGGAAGGTGGAAAAGCTAATGTGATCCAGAGCGTGGAAGGCTCTCGTACTACTCCATCGGTAGTAGCTTTCGCCAAAGACGGAGAACGGTTAGTGGGTCAATTAGCAAAAAGGCAGGCAGTAACCAATCCCCGCAATACTATATCTTCAATAAAGAGATTCATGGGAAGACAGATTGATGAAGTGCAATCAGAAATCTCTAATGTGAATTACGAAATACGGGCTGGAAAATTCAAGGAAGCAGTAGTGCATATACCGGGTGAAAACAAGAATTATTCGCCTCAGGAGATTTCGGCAATGGTGCTGCGGAAAATGAAAGAAACTGCAGAATCACACCTGGGACAGGAGATCACCGAGGCTGTTATCACCGTACCGGCATATTTCAATGATGCCCAAAGGCAGGCGACCAAAGATGCAGGTAAGATCGCAGGTCTGGATGTGAAAAGAATCATCAATGAACCCACTGCAGCCGCTCTGGCTTACGGAATGAATTCTAAAAAGGAAGAGAAAGTAGCAGTTTATGACCTTGGTGGCGGTACTTTTGATATCTCTGTATTGGAAGTAGCGGAGGGTGTGGTGGAAGTGCTATCTACAAACGGAGACACACACCTTGGCGGTGACGATTTCGATAAGAAGGTGATGGATTGGATTATGCAGAGCTTTAAACAGCAGGAAGGTATTGATCTTACTGGTGATGCTATGGCAATTCAGCGGATCAAAGAAGCAGCGGAGAAGGCAAAAATAGAACTTTCCGGCACCGGAAGCACTAATATAAATCTTCCATTCATTACCGCAGATGCTTCGGGTCCCAAACATCTAAATCTCGATTTAACCAAGGCAGAATTTAATCGGATGACTGCTGATCTGGTGGAACGCTCTATAGAGCCCTGCAGAAAGGCTCTCATTGATGCCCGTCTTAAGGTGAGTGACATTGATGAAATTCTGCTGGTTGGCGGTAGCACACGCATTCCAGCAGTTCAGGAAGCTGTAGAAAAATTCTTCAATAAGAAAGCTAATAAAAGCGTGAATCCTGACGAAGTTGTGGCAATTGGAGCAGCTATCCAGGGCGGCATACTTGGTGGTGATGAAAGCCTCAATGACGTTTTGTTGCTCGATGTAACCCCTCTTTCTTTGGGAATTGAAACACTTGGCGGGGTGATGACCAAGCTGATAGAAAGAAATACCACAATTCCTACCAATAAAAGCCAGGTATTCTCGACTGCTGCCGATAATCAGCCTGCTGTAAGTATCCGTGTTTTGCAGGGAGAGCGTTCGATGGCAGAAGATAACCGGACACTTGGCAGATTTGATCTTACAGACATCCCTCCCGCTCCCCGCGGTGTTCCACAGATAGAAGTCTCTTTTGATATAGATGCCAATGGTATTCTGCATGTTTCTGCCAAGGATAAGGGTACCGGTAAGCAGCAATCTATCCGTATCGAAAGAACGGGTTCACTCAATGAAGATGAAATTGATAGAATGGTTAAAGATGCCGAAGCACATGCAGAATCAGATAAGATAGAACGGGAAAAGATAACTGCCCGTAATGAACTGGACAGTTTTATTTTCTCAGTTGAAAAAAGCTTAACCGAATATGGTGACAAAATTCCTGCGGACGAAAAAGCTAAGGTGGAGACTGCTGTAAAAGAAGCTAAAGAGAAAATGGAAAAAGCCGTCAGCAAGGAAGAATATGAAAGCATCAAGGATGAATTGGCAAAAAAAGCTCAGAAGATGAGCGAGATACTCTACGCTGATATGCAAAAGCAACAGGCTTCCTCAGAACAAACGGGCACTCAGGGAGCAGATTTTGATCCCAGCAAAATGGGTGGCTCTCAAAATACGCAACAGAAGCCGGAAGATAATGGCGCCGAAGACGCTGATTTTGAAGTGGTCGATGACGATAAATAACTAATATCTAATGGTAATGCGTCTCCGTGGCGCATTACCATTTTCTTTTGAATCCTGTTGATCTTCATATTCGGGATATCAGCAGGATACATTAGAAGATAAGGAAAGATAATGGAAAAAAGAGATTATTATGAAATTCTGGGAATAGAGAAAAATGCCGATGCCAGCGAGATAAAAAAGGCGTATCGTAAGCTGGCAATGAAATATCACCCTGATAAAAATCCGGACGATAAAGCGGCAGAAAAAAAGTTTAAGGAAGCTTCTGAGGCTTATGAAGTACTGAGTGACGCAGATAAGCGCAGCAAGTATGACAGCTATGGTCACGCCGGACTGGAAGGTGCCTTTGGCGGCGGGGGCTTTGATTGGGGTAATTTCTCTCATTTCAGTGATATAGAAGATATATTCGGGGGAGATGGCTTGGGGGGAATTTTCGAGAGACTTTTTGGCGGCGGAATGGGAAGAGGAACATCTCGGACACGGCGGAATAAAGGCGAGGACCTGCAGCTCTCACTTTCTCTCACACTGGAGGAAATCTCCAAAGGCGTGAAAAAAAAGCTTAAGATCAATATCAAAGACAGATGTGATGCCTGTAGAGGCACAGGTTCTGCAGATGGTAATACCACTACCTGTCCCCAATGCCATGGCAGCGGTCAGGTGATGCAAACTACGCGCTCGTTATTTGGTCACATGCAAACTGTGGTGAGATGCCCCACCTGTAATGGTGAGGGAAATGTAATTGAAAACAAATGTAAAACCTGTGGTGGCGAAGGTCGCGTTAGTCGAGTGAAAACCGTAGAAGTGGATATTCCACCTGGAGTAGCTGAAGGTCAGTATATAAGATTGAGAGGTACTGGCAATAAGGGAAAACATGGTGGCGAAAATGGTGATATTTTAGTCCATATCAAAGAAAAAGAGCATCCGGTCTTCGAGCGTGAGGAAAGCAACCTCAGAATTAATTACCCCATCGGCGTAGCCCAGGCTGTCCTGGGCTGCGAGATCAAAGTGCCTACTCTCACTACTAAGGTAAAGATGAAGGTTCCTCCCGGGACTCAATCCGGCAAGGTTTTCCGCATCCGAGGGCAGGGTCTCCCCTATTTAAATAGTGGCTATAATGGTGATATCTACGTCCAGATTATTGTAATGGTGCCTACTAAGATCAGCAAAGAAGAAAGAACTCTCTACGAAAACCTGCTGGAACTTGATAAAAACACCAATTATGAGCCCAAAAAGAGTTTTTTTGCTAAATTTAAGCACCTTTTTGAATAAAACTTTTAGCTCTGGTTATCTATGCCCTGTTATTACTTACCCGAGATAAAAAATAAAGGTGAATTCTTCACTATCCAGGGTGAAGAATTTCACCACCTTTGCCAGGTGCTTAGAATGAAAGAAAACCAGGAAATACTTCTCACCAGCGGAACTGGCGTGCTGGCTACCTGCCGGATCGTGCAGATTGACCGCAAAAAGGCACAGATTAAGATCATCCAACGAGATATCTACAAACGTAGCGAGCCTCAAATGGCTCTGGCATTTGCACTCCTGAAAAATAAACACGATAACCTGATAATAGAAAAAGCTACCGAAATCGGCTGCTCAAGATTTTACCCTTTTGAAACCGAGAGAACCGTTCGCAGAGATTCCCGGAATCTGATCCCCAGATTTCAAAAAATTGCCATCAGTGCCGTTAAACAATGCGATAATGCCTTTATCCCGCTTATAGCGGAATGTGAGAGCTTTGAAGATATTTTTTCCACTATTATTGCCGATGGCTTCTTACCCGTAGTCGCTCTGGAAAATTGTAAAAATTTCTATCTGCCTGAAATCCAAAAATCTAACCCTCTTCAGGCTATTGCTCTTGTCATCGGACCCGAAGGCGGGTTTTCGGAAAATGAAATCACCTTTATGAAGGATAATAATATCCTCACTACTTCGCTTGGAAATCATATACTAAGAGCAGAAACAGCCGCTATAGCAGCAATTGCACAACTTGCTGCCCTTAATCTGCAAAGAGATAATCACTACTATTAATTATTTTTGAGACGGGTTTTCAGATTTGGTATTGCTTTAGTATTCGTGAAACTGTGATCTGCTTAGGCCATGCTATACAGAAGCTTTTTTAAACCTGTAAATGTGTTTTTATAGCTTCACGAAAAAATTGATTAATGATTAAATGTGTATGAAAAGAACTATATTATTAAATAGAAAGCAGTTATCTTTCCGAAATAACTGGCAATATTAGGTGTTACGGTTCTTCAGAGCAATATGATACTATCACTCTGAAGAACCTTTAAAACTGGATAATGCCTCATCAAGTGTCTCGAAAATATTGATTACTTTATGAGCCTGGGTCATTTTTAGTACCCGGGCGGTTTTGTTTTGTGGATTAGCAATGCAAAGATAGCCGTTTTTCATCTCCGTATGTTTATAAATTCTGATAATTGTCCCTAACCCGGTGCTATCCATAAATTGAAGATCTGAAAAATCCAATAAGAATTTTGAAGTTCTCAGAAAATACTCATCAAAAGCTTTCCTGAGTTCTTTGCTGTTAGAGGCATCAAGTTCTCCGCTAATTTTCACAATTCCGATCTCTTCCTGGAGGTTGAAAGTTATATTAAGCATAATCACTCCTTTTCTGGTTCTATATTGAAAAAAACTTTTGTCTGGTTAATGCTGTCTATTCTAACACGTTCAATTTTGTTAGAAAGACTAATAATTATCGGTAAACCGCGACCCGAAGTTGCATCCAGCTTCACATTATCGAATGCTTCTTCTTTGTTGATCTGGGGTATGTCCCATGTTAATCCCTTATCCCAAACACTTATTACCAGTTGATCGCTGATCTCCAGCGTCAGCACCACCATCGTATCCGGTCTGTTTTTGAGCCCATGAACTATCACATTGGTGATGAGCTCAGAAATCACCAACTCCACACTGAAAGACAATTCATCAAAGCCAGTTTTTTCTCGTACGAATAGTTCGCACTTTTTTCTGATATGCGCCGTATTTGTGAGTACAGATTTAAATGTGAACGTAATGCAGTTCTCAATAATATCTTTCAGATAATTTGTGCTGAATAATAAAAATGAAAAATCTGCTGTAGGAAATGAATATCCGCCGTTGCTTAGCGAATCTCGGAATAGATACGGCAATAAAAAAACGTCGGGTTCTTCTATCTCGGAAATAATGGATTTGATCCCATCGAGCCCTAATTTCTTGTTGTCACGCTGGTAATTCTTGAGATTTCTCGAGAATATGCAAGTTAATTTGTCCCTATCGAAAGAAAATTCCGTCTCTGTACAACTCGTCTTAGGCTTACGAGCTTTCTCAGAGGTAAAGGATTCCGGCAGTTTGATGAGAGGACAAAAGATTTTCTGTTTTGTGTCATACTGCAAAATGTTCTGTGAGCCTAGCCTGGCAAAACGGACAAATTCAAAATCCGAATCTATTAATAACACCATTAATTCCATATCATCGCTGATCTCCTGCGACCCTAGAATACCTTTGAGACGGTCTATTATCACTCCCGGTGAGGCGTGCTCCAGCTCATTTTTTATTATTGTATCCAAGGTCATCTTTATCGTGAGCAGAAACAATGTACCCCGGATGTCCTGGTGCGGGAAATGCCCCAAATAGGCAATGTAACGCGTCTCTGTGATTGGTATGATATCAAAAAAATCTCCACTAGGAGTGTTCTCATCAACAATGTAATTTGAAGAAAATAGAATCTTTTTCTCTGACAACAGCCAGGACGGTGCCATTGATGACTGCATATAAGCTGCCCGGGTCTTGTTTTGAAAGATAGAATCATTAAGACTCCTGAATTTTTCCTCGAATTCCTGAGCCTTCTGCTGATATAATAATTGACGAGTCACCTTTACGATCTGCTTTATCACTGTGTCCACATTAACAGGCTTAAGAAGAAAGCCATCGACTCCCAGATTTATCGCCTGCTGAAAATATTCTGTATCACTATGGGCTGATATTACTATTACCTTAGTGCTGTCATCAATCTCTCTGATCTCCTGAAGCATCTCTAATCCGGTCATTACCGGCATCCGAATATCTGTGAGCACTACCTCTGGTCTGTGCTGTTTGAAAAGCTCTAAACCGATCTCACCGTTATCCGCTACAAGCACACCACGTACCCGGCGTCTAAGGATTTCGGCTATAGAATCTCGCATCAGCCTCTCATCCTCTACGAAAAGCACTTCAACCGGTAACTTCTCAAAATCTTTTGCCATAGACCGAAGCTCTTCCCCCTTTCCTGTTTATAGATTAAAAATCACGTACCTTCTGAACTCCGTACAAATCTGATTTTCAAATTCAAATTAGTCAATATAAATATTATATTTCTACAGCTCTGAATAATGAAGCTTATAAACCGATGAACTTAACTTTTACCAAAGATGACGAAAAAAATAATTGCAAGAAAGCCTCGATTAAGCACTTCCATCCGATTGAGGACAGATCTTTATGCCCATCCACCTTAAAAAATGATAGTACCTGTGAGAATTTTCCTGCCTGAAATTTATGCCAAAAGCATTACTACGGGCATATCCCTGGTTTTATAATTATTGGTATTGTTAAATGATTGATATTATGTGAGATAAAGTTGTTGTCAAGGTCAACCATTGCGAAGGTCTATCGACCATTCGCAAGGTTTTGGCTGAGGGACCTTCTTCAATCTAAGTTACCTTACGAATGGTCGAAAGACCTTCGCAATGGTGACGACCAATAACTACCTAAGCTCAATATACCAACCTTAAATTAAATTTCGGGAGTATGCCAGAAGCATTACTAAGCTTGACACATAAAGTAGATAAAAAAGACTTGAAAAAGGAGAATCTATGGATTATAAAAACCTGATAAAAGAAATTCTGGTGAATAACCAGATTGCCGACATCGCAGAAAAAGTCGAAAAGATAGAGCTTTTCCAACAATTACTTCTCGAGTATAATAAAGAGATAAATCTCATCTCTCGCCGCTGCGATGTCCGTGATGTTTGGCTAAATCATATATATGACAGTCTCTTACCGATAGGTCATATCAAGCTTGATGGCAAGACAGTGCTCGATTTCGGCAGCGGCGGAGGACTACCGGGAATTCCGCTAAAAATTATTTTTCCGGGCTCATATATGTATCTTCTTGATTCCAGGAAAAAAAAAATAGGAGCAGTAAAAAATATTATAAAAAAACTTGACCTGACTGATTGCCTGACAATTTGTTCCCGTCTGGAAGATATGGATAAGACATGGATGGGATATTTTGATGTTATTATAAGCAGATCGGTGAGGATAGAGTATAGGTATTGGCAGAAATTGAAAGAAGTTTCTAATGAAGAAGCCCACTTTTATTTCTATAAAGCCAGAAAGTATGATGATCTCCAGGCTGTGAAAGGAATCGAAAAATACGATATCTCGCACGAATTGGTGGGGGTAAGGACGTTGATCGAAATGAAAAAGAAAGATGTTCCACGTGGAACATGATAAGGGTAAAATGACAAAAATTATTGCTATAGTTAACCAGAAGGGTGGCGTTGGAAAAACAACAACTGCTATAAACCTGTCCTCGGCGCTAGCTATATTCGAAAAAAAGACTTTGCTGATTGACTTTGATCCTCAAGGTAACAGCAGCAGCGGTTTGGATATAGACAAAACAAAGGCGAACGTTTATGATGCCATAATTGGCAGAAAGACACTTGATGAAGTGACATACGATTATGAACCTCTGAAATATCTCTCCGTTATTCCTGCCAGCGTAGACCTTTCAGGTGCTGAAATAGAACTTGTAAAAGAATTTATGCGGGAAAGCAGGATGAAGTCTGTTCTGGAAGCCACCGATGGTAAATATGAGTATATTATAATTGATTGTCCTCCCTCCCTCAGTCTGCTTACCGTGAATGCTCTCACAGCCTGTAACGAAGTGATCGTTCCCATACAGTGCGAATACTATGCCTTAGAAGGCGTTGCCCAATTGATGACCACTATTGGCATGGTTCGCAAATCACTGAACCCCTCAATTAACATTCTGGGTATTCTTTTAACAATGTTTGACAGCCGTCTTAATCTTTCACGGCAGGTGGCGAGGGAAGTGAGGAGATATTTCCAGGATAAGGTTTTTGATACAGTAATCCATCGCAGTGTGAAACTATCGGAAAGTCCCAGTTTTGGAAAATCAATATTTCATTATGATATCACATCAACAGGATCAAAAGGCTACTTAGATTTAGCAAAGGAAGTGGTAAAAAGATGTCTCGTGAAAGTTTAGGTAAAGGATTAAATGCTCTCATCTCAAATGGACCGGAGTCAACAGATAGAACAACGGGTATTACCACCTTAAAGATTGATAGCATTGTGCCAAACCGTTATCAGCCCCGCAAGGTGTTCGATAGATCAAAGCTTGCTGAACTGGCAGAATCATTAAAACAGAACGGGATTCTTCAACCGATCATAGTGACCAAAAATGCCGATAGCGAGTATGAATTAGTGGCTGGCGAGCGTCGGCTGGAAGCTGCAAAACTCGCTGAAATAGACGAGGTGCCCGTCATTATACGTAGTATAACACCCCAGGAACAATTGCAGTATGCCATTATCGAGAATGTGCAACGGGAAGACCTTAATGCTGTTGAGGAGGCAAAAGCCTATCAGAGGCTTAATGAGGAATTTGGACTTACTCACCTGCGAATTAGTGAAGTAGTGGGTAAAGACAGGGCTACAATTTCAAATCTCATCCGTCTTCTTAAGCTTGAGGATGTTATCCAGAATTATATTCTGGAAGGGAAGCTATCTTCCGGGCATGCCAGGGCGATCCTGCAGATTCCCCCCGAACGCCAGTTAAAATTCGCAGATTTAATAGTCAAAAATCACCTTTCAGTTCGGAAAGCAGAAGAATTGGCACGCAACAGCGAAATATTGACAGAGACTCAGCAACCGGTCCCCATTGATGAAAATGAGATTAACTGGATAAAAAAACTGGAAAACAAAATTGCGAATAAATATTCTTTTAAAGTGAATATCACCCGAAAAAACAATAGAGGTAAAATAAGCTTCTACTTCAAATCGAAAAAGGAAATGGAAAACCTGCTGAAAGCCCTGAAAGTTGATGATGAATAAATTCTGCTGTTATTTTCTGATTGTTGTTCTCATTGCCAGCCTCATTCTTCTGGCAAATTACTTAAATTTAAAGCAGAAATTGATATTAGAAGTAAGTAAAGATAAAAATTTGATACAAGATACCTATCCAACTCATTCAGGCAGCATGACTGAATCTTCTGCAACAAATGCCAAATTGGAGACACTGATAAAAAAATTTATCGATACACCCAAAGATTTTCATAATGTTAAGCGAGATTCTCTGGACAAAACAAGATTTATCCCTGATATCCTACCTTTGAAAGCAGAACTTGCCATCAGCCAGGATTTTAGTGAATCACATCCCGGCATTGATCTGGTTGCTCCTCATGGTACTGAAGTCATTGCCAGCGCTGCCGGGAAAGTGCAATTCAGTGGATTTGATGAATATTTTGGCAATCTTGTTATTCTGGATCATTTTAATGGTTATTATACTTACTATGCCCATCTGTTTGAACTTAGGAAAAAGCCTGGTGATTTTGCCGAAAAAAAAGAAATTATTGGTAAACTGGGTACTACCGGGTTTAGCACGGGACCGCATTTGCACTATTCTATTGAATTTAATGGTGATTTTATTGACCCAGGAGAATTCCTTGATTAGGTAATATCGTGAAAGATAAAAGATCGTCAGGCAATTTCCTTTTTAGTGTATTGAAGGGGAAAGACCCTGGTTTTATTAAATATATCTCTCTTGCCGGACAGCTTGGACTTGTGATGATATCCAGTATTCTCATCTGGTTCCTGTCCGCTCAGTATCTCATAAAAAAATTTTCTCTCAATCCTCTCTGGATAGCTGCAGCGACTATTCTTGGCGTCCTTACCGGGATGATTGCCTGCTATAAACTGCTTAAGAAAATACTCGATTGAGGCAATTTAAACAATGGAAAACAAAAAATTTGTTGTTTACCTGATGGCTATTATTTGCTTGACAAATGTAGTCGCACTTCTGTTTCTGCCCTTATTAACGAAGCAGATGCTGAGCTGGATTTGCGGTTCTACACTGAGTCTCGTTAATATCTGGTTGATGTCGCTGAAGATAGAAAAAAGCCTTCTAATGGCTGAAAAAAAAGCGAGATTGACTGCTTATAAGGATTTTAATATTAGATATTTAGTCCTTATATTTGTCTCTGTGCTGGCAGTGAAATATCTCAGCCTGAATATCGTTATATTCGGCATTGGGTTGCTTTACGGTCAGATCTGGATTTTAGTCCTGTATCTTGCCGGGCTTTCCGGAGACAAAAAAAAGCAGGAGCGATAATGGAAAAAGCAAAGGGAAACTTGAAAATTGTTTTTCTGGTTTTCATAGTTATAGAAATAATACTGGTTGTCTTGAGTGCTGGATTCAAGCAGAGGCTTGAAATAGGATTTGAATCTGGTAAATTCCTACTCAGAAATGTAGAAGCTCACTATGATCTGCAAGACAGGATCACCGAAAATTTCCAAAGAGATGAGTATCTCATTCAGAGTACGCACATAAAATTGCATCATATCGAGAATTTTGATGGATTCATAAGTCATCTTTCCGGTGATGATGCTGTTCTTGGACATATCTATTCACTGTTCAGCGAAAAGCTGCGCCAGGCTATAGATGATAACGAAACTAGCTGGATACCCGAACTAAAAAACCAATTGCTGAATGAACTAAATAAGAATGCTATCAGTTCCACCGGCTTTCGTAAGCCATTATACAAACAATTAATCCCAAATAATACTCCTGAAGAACGCTATCTACTGAGTATCTATGATAAACCTGCTGCGGAGATATCTACACTTAGTAACAGCAGATTAAACAGGATAATTATTGAATCTGTCTTTCCGGAGACCATTTTGCAGCGCCAAAAAAACGAGCCGCGTATCTATGGCAGCTTTGGGATATATAATTTCTTCCGCTCTATTTTTGGCGAAGCATCCGCTTTGGGTGCCTTTTATCTGATCAGAATGCTGTTTATTATCGATCTTATCTTTTTATTACTCATCTTGCTGATCCGCAGAGCTATGAGCACAAAACCCTCTAAAGGTCAATTGATCTTTGAGATGATTTACGGCACTTTTGAAGATTTTGTAAGAGAGACCCTTGGTAAGGACAAAATTCATTTCACTCCCTATATCACAACGATTTTCCTCTTCATCTGGATTTCTAACTTGATAGGGATAATACCTGTCCCGGGTTTTATGGAGCCTACCAGAAACATTAATGTACCTTTAGGCTTGGGAATTGTCGTAGTATTAGTCGTTCATTTCACTGCTGTAAAAGTTAAGGGGGTCTGGGGTCATTTTCAAAACTACCTTAACCCGATAAAGAATCCACTCGCAGTACTGGATATAGTCAGTGAATTTTCCAAAGTGATTTCTATTTCTTTCCGTTTATTTGGTAATATTCTGGGGGGTGCTATCATTATCGTAGTAGTATCTTCTCTCATAAATTTTATTGTCTTCCCCGTAGGACTAAATCTTTTCTTTGGTATTTTCGTCGGCTCGGTGCAGGCTTTCGTCTTCACCATGCTGGCACTCACATATATCGGCGTGGAAATTGCGGAGTAACTATTTATGATATTTACAATAGAAACAATTCAGATAGCCTCATTCCTGGGAGCAGCTATCAGTGTAGGGGTTGCCTCTATTTCCTGTGGTATTGGCGAAGGATATATTGCCGGTGTGGCTTCTCATAGTATTATGAAGCAGCCGGGCTCTCGTGATCAGCTTTACAGGGCTATGTTCATTGGCCAGGCTATCACGGAAACAGGTGGAATCTTCTCTCTCGTTATTGCCCTGCTCCTTTTATTTGGTGGCTTTAATGTTATTGAAGGCGGCTGGTTCAGGTTTGCCGCACTGCTTTCGGCTGGGATCGCTATAGGCATTGGCTCTGTGGGTCCCGGAGCTGGTGCAGGCTATGCTGGAGGACAGGCGTGTCATGCAATATGCCGTCAACCGCGGCAAACTAATAAAATTATGGGATATATGCTGATAGGACAGGCACTTGCTCAAACTTCCAGCATCTTTGCCTTACTGGTTAGTTTGCTCCTGCTTTATTCCACACCACTGCAGGACAGTATTCCAAATCTCACTAACGCAAGTATTGTCATCAGGTCTGTAGCATTCATAGCTGCCGGCATCTCTATCGGGTTCGGTACTATTGGTCCCGGTACTGGTATTGGCTATGTTGCCGGCAAAGCCTGTCATATGATGGGTAAATTTCCTCGCCAGGGTTCGCATATCATGAGAACTATGTTTCTGGGTGCGGCGGTTTCTCAATCTACCGCAATCTATGCCCTGGTTATCTCTTTCTTATTGCTGTTTTCTGTAAAATAAATAAAAAACACGGAGGATATAATGGATCAATTAGCACGCGCAGCCGCACTTCTCGGTGCCGGTATCGCTATGGGTATCGGAGCCGTAGGTCCCGGTGTAGGTGAAGGTTATGTGGCAGGCAAAGCCTGTGAAGGTATTGCCAGAGCTCCTGAACATGCCAGCCTGATTACAAGAACCATGCTGGTGGGACAGGCAGTTTCAGAATCAACCGGTATATACTCGCTGGTTATTGCACTTCTGCTTCTGTTTTCTACCTGATTTGTTCTTATCTGCACTAATTTGCATAAAAGGATGTTGATATGATCAATATTGATTATTCATTGATTGTGGTAATTTTGAATTTTATTCTGCTGCTGATAGTATTGAATAAACTTCTCTATAAACCACTTAAAAAGTATCTTTCAGAGCGGCAGGAAAAGCTGCAGCAGGAAATCAGCCAGGCTAAGGAAAAAAAAGAGGCTGCAGAAATTCTCTGGCAAAAGCGTAACGATGAACTAAAAAAATCAGCCGAAGAAATCAGAGCTCTTACAAAAAACGCTAAAAAAGAAGCAGAGCATAAAGCTGATGAACTTATGAAGCATGTGAAAGAAAGAACCAAACAGATCATGCAGGAAAACGAGGAACAGATTAAATATAAACAGGAACTGGCTCAAAGAAAAATGGAGCAGCAAATGGCAGGACTCGTTTCAGAGCTAACTTCCAAATTACTGCAAAAAAAAGTCGATAGTGCTCAGGATAAAGAACTTATCGAAGCAATCATCAAAGAAGGTGATTAATTGAAAGAGTTATTTATTATCAATAAATACGCCAGATGTGTTGTGGAAATACTCAGTGTAAGCGAATATGATGATTGCCTCACTGATATCGGTATCCTGAGAGATGCTATCCATCAGCAACATGAATTTATTGAGCTCATGCACACTCGACAACTAAAGTTCCATAAAAAAACTGCAATGGTTGAAGCTCTCACCAGTGATCTTAAGCTGAATGACATGTGGAAACAGCTCTTTTTGCTGCTGATAAAAAACAGTCGCTTTCTGAAAATCGACCTCATACTCTCAGAAATAAGAAAGCAGATTTATGCTGAGCAGGGCATTATGACGGCAAAACTTAAGCTGGCTTCAAAGCAGGACGAGAACACTACAAAGAAAATCGGGAAATATCTGGAAAAAATTCTCGGTAAAAAAGTGCTAATCAGTATTGAATATGATAAAAAGATACTCGGCGGATTTTATGCTGAAACAGAATCTCTCATTATTGATGGCTCTCTTCGATATAATTTAAAAAAGTTTGTGAATAACAGACAAAAAAACTCGGATGAGGTTTAGATGAAAATCCAACCTGATGAAATAAGCACGATTATTAAAGAAAGGATTAGCTCCTTTAAATTCGATATCGATATCGCAGAAACTGGGAAAGTGATCCAGGTAGGCGACGGCATCGCTCAAGTTCATGGACTGGCTAATGTGATGGCTGGAGAAATGCTCAAATTCACAGATGATACTATGGGAATGGCTCTTAATTTAGAGGAATCTAATGTCGGTTGCATACTCTTTGGTGAATCCAGAGCTATTCGTGAAGGCGATATCGTGAAACGCACCGGAAAAATCCTCCAGATCCCTGTCGGTGAAAAACTCCTCGGCAGGGTCGTGAATCCACTCGGTGAGCCTCTCGATGGGAAAGGCGAGATAAATACCGATCTTTTTCTCCCCATCGAAAGGAAAGCCCTTGGCGTTATCCAAAGACAACCAGTGAAAGAGGCCCTGCAAACTGGAATAAAAGCAATTGATTCCATGATCCCTATCGGACGCGGGCAACGTGAATTGATCATTGGTGACAGACAGACAGGGAAAACCGCTATTGCCATTGATACCATTATCAATCAGAAAGATAGTGATGTCTATTGCATATACGTCGCAATCGGACAAAAAAAATCTTCGGTTGCCAAAATCGTCAAGAAACTGCAGGAAAAAGAGGCTATGGATTACACTATTGTGATCAGCACCTCAGCGTCAGATGCCGCCGCTATGAATTACATAGCTCCTTATGCCGGCTGCAGCATCGGTGAATATTTCCGAGATAACGGCAAACACGCTCTCATTATCTATGATGATCTTTCCAAGCACGCAGTAGCTTACCGCGAAATATCACTTCTGCTGAGACGGCCACCCGGGAGAGAGGCTTTCCCCGGAGATGTCTTTTATCTCCACTCCAGATTGCTGGAACGCGCCTCTAAGCTAAGTGACAAAGAGGGAGGCGGCTCTCTTACCGCTCTGCCTATTATTGAAACTCAGGCTGAAGATATTTCTGCCTATATACCAACAAATATCATCTCTATTACTGATGGGCAGATATATCTCAGCAGTAAATTATTCCATTCTGGGCAAAGACCTGCAATCAATGCGGGCTTATCTGTTTCCAGAGTAGGTGGCAGCGCCCAGATCAAAGCTATGCGTGCCGTAGTAAAGCAGCTCAGGCTCGATCTGGCTCAGTTCACAGAATTGCAGGCTTTTGCCAAATTTGGCAGTGACCTTGATAAAGCTACCCTGGCTCAGCTAAAACGCGGTGAAAGACTGAGAGAAATTCTCAAACAAGGGCAATATGAGCCTATAGAAGTTGCTAAACAGGTATTTATCATCTTTATGGCAAATCAAGGATTTCTTGATGACATAGAATTAGAGAAAATCGATACTTTAGAAGAAGACCTTTTTAATACTCTTGATTTGGAGCATAAAGAATTTCTGCAGGAGATCATCACAAAACCCATGGATGATGAAATCCGCAACAAAATGAATATTATTTGCCAAGAAATTAAAGAAAAATTTTAGGTAAACAGATGGCAAGTATCAGAGATATCAAGAATAGAATAGAAAGTATCCGCAATACCAGGCAGATAACTAATGCCATGAAAATGGTGGCTGCCGCCAAGCTTAGAAAAGCTCAGAACGGTATTATCAAAGCCAGACCATATGCCGATCACATAAACGGGATGCTCACCAATATCAGATACAAAGGAAATAATATTGCAGATCGCATTTTCCATGACCCGGATGATAATGCCAAGAAAGCTCTGGTTGTTGTTACTGCTGATAGAGGTCTTTGCGGGGCATTTAATTCTCTGATCATTAAAGCCGCCATAAATCACCTGCAGCAAAATCCGGGCACGCATCTCTTCTGCATCGGTAAAAAAGGACACGATATCCTAAAAAAACGCGAAGTTACAGTTGTAGAAGCCTATACGGGTCTCTTCAATGAAATGAATTTCTCAGTCTCTACAGTTATCGCACAACTGCTCTCAGAAAAGTTCTATAACCACGAATATGACAAGATCGATGTGATCTATAATGAATTCAAATCCGTGATCCAGCAGAATATCATCCAGAAGACCATTCTGCCAGTTCAGAATAAAGAAGAGATCGAAGGCGTTTCCAGGCTTGATTATCTCTATGAACCAGACCAGGAAGCCGTGATCAAAGAACTTAGCCGTAAATATATCAATGTGGAAATCTGGAGAATTCTCCTGGAATCATCCGCGGCAGAGCAAAGTGCACGGATGACCGCTATGGATAATGCTACCGAAAATGCCACAGAATTTATAGAAAATCTCACACTTGAATACAATATGGTGAGACAGGCTGCCATTACAACGGAGATCATCGAAATATCTTCAGGTGCTGAAGCTCAAAATCAATAAATAGAGGAATATAATGAAAAACGGAAAATTGATACAAATTATTGGTCCCGCAGTTGACGTAGAATTTCCCGAAGGTCACCTGCCCTCAATTAATAATGCCTTGATAATTAAAAGAGAAGATGGCAGTGATCTTGTTCTTGAAGTTCAGCTCCATCTTGGTGAAAACAGGATCAGATGCGTTGCTATGGATTCCACAGACGGACTGGTGCGTAACCAGGAAGTTATAGATACAGGCGCAACTATTGAAGTGCCGGTCGGTGAAGAAGTTCTGGGCAGAATGCTGAACGTTGTCGGAAAAGCTATTGACGGCAAGGAAGAGCCTGTAACAAAAATTAAAATGTCTATCCATCGTCAGGCTCCTGCCTACGAAGATCTCTCTACCGAAGATGAAATCCTGGAAACAGGAATCAAGGTCATTGACCTGATAGAACCATATTCAAAAGGCGGAAAAATTGGCCTTTTCGGTGGAGCCGGCGTGGGAAAAACCGTTATTATTCAAGAACTTATCAGAAATATCGCCGTCGAACAAAAAGGCTATTCCGTCTTTGCCGGCGTAGGAGAAAGAACTCGCGAAGGAAATGACCTTTACCTCGAAATGAAGGCTTCTGGAGTCCTCGACAAAACAGCTTTGATCTTTGGGCAGATGAACGAACCACCAGGTGCAAGAATGAGAGTAGGACTCACGGGACTCACCGTCGCAGAATATTTCCGTGATGTCTCCAAAAAAGATGTACTGCTCTTTATCGATAATATATTCAGATTTACTCAGGCAGGCTCAGAAGTTTCAGCACTTTTAGGCAGAATGCCTTCAGCAGTAGGGTATCAGCCTACACTTGCCTCAGAAATGGGAGAACTACAGGAACGCATAACTTCCACTAAAGACGGGTCTATTACCTCTATCCAGGCAGTTTACGTCCCGGCAGATGATTATACAGATCCCGCTCCCGCAACCACCTTTTCCCACCTTGATGCCACAACTGCACTTTCAAGACGAATAGTGGAACTTGGAATTTATCCCGCAGTTGACCCCCTGGAAAGCACCAGCAGAATCCTGGACCCTAAGATCATCGGAGAAGAACACTATAAGGTGGCACGTGAAACACAACGCGTAATCCAGAAATATAAAGAACTTCAGGATATTATCGCTATTATGGGTATGGATGAACTTTCCGAAGAAGATAAACTTACCGTAAACAGGGCAAGAAAACTGGAAAGATTCTTCTCGCAACCCTTCTTTGTAGCCGAAGAATTTACCAATACCCCTGGCGTTTATGTCCCGCTTAAAGAGACCGTGCAAGGCTTTAAAGCTATACTTGCCGGTGATTGTGATAAATGGCCCGAACAATCCTTCATCTATGCCGGAAATCTGGAATCTGCAGAAGAAAAAGCAAAAAACTTGATGAAAAATGGATAGATTGAAAATTATTATCATCCAGCCACAAAAAATTGTGCTGGAAGCAGAATATGATCATATAATTATCCCCGGAATTGACGGTGATTTTGGTATTGAACCTGGGCATACTCCATTTATCACTGTACTCAGACCAGGTATTATCGAACTATTTGATAATGATCAGGTGACCAGATTTGCTGTTCACGATGGCTACGTAACGGTAGAGAATAACCTGATAACTCTGCTCTGCGAAGTAATAGAAAAAGCGGATGAAATAGACAAATCACGTGCCGAAGCATCCAGAAAGCGTGCAGAAGATAGAATTAAGAGCCAGAAGGAAGATGTAGATTATCGAAGAGCAGAAATATCTCTCAAAAGAGCTATGGCTCGATTGCAGATAGATTAATTGAGTATCATGAAAACCCGGCTCTATTGTGCCCTGTTTCTCATCATGTCCAGTTTCTTACTTGCCGGCAATGTGAGAAGTTTAACCACTAAAGGAATATACCTTAGAACAGATATTGTCAAAGGGGCACATTTTGACAGCCTGCTTATAAAATCAAAAAATGCCGGTATAAATTCCATCGTCTTCGATATAAAAGACATGAAGGGCAGAATTTATATTGATATTGAAGATTGCCCTACACTTATTACAAGACAGGGCGACTTGAAAATAGACCTGAAAAGCACGGTAGAAAAAATACATAACGCAGGTATGATCGCTATTGCACGGATGGTAGTGTTCCATAATATGAGAGCTGCACAGGCAGACTCAACTATATGTCCCAAAGACAGCCTGGGAAAACGCTGGGTGGAAATACCGCAGAAGGGACCACAGTGGCTTGATCCTTCAATAAAAAGCGTGCAGGAAGATATGTTCTCGCTTATCGATCTCACTGTTAAAGGTGGGGTAGATGAAATACAATTTGATTATATTCGCTTTCCCACGCAAGGGAAAATTTCGGATGCCATATTCTACTATATGACCGAAGATAGTATAGAAGCTGAAGCAGATACTACTTACCGGAAAAGAGATAAGGTTGATATTATTGAGGATTTTATTAGAAAAATAAGCAGCAAATACCAGAGAAAGAATATCAGATTTACAGCAGATATATTTGCTATTGTCAGTTGGCAGAATAGTCTTGATATCCAGGCGACAGGACAGGATATCAGCCGCATGTCCAAATATCTCGACGCTTTGCACCCTATGATCTATTCATCTCATTTCGCCAATAACTTCGGCTACCGCGATAATGTCCATAATGAACCTTATAATCTCATTTTCCAGGGTATAAAGAGTACGCAACGAAAAGCTGATCCAAAATGTAAAGTAATACCATACATCCAGGCGAATTCCTGGCAGGTCAACTACAAAAAGGAATACATCGCAGCACAGGTGGCTGCCTGTCGTGACGCAAAAGCTGATGGCTATATTCTCTGGAATGCAACTATCAATTACCAAAGCACTTTAAACTGGCTGGCAGAAATCAATAATCCGCAGTAGGTTTCACGTGAAACATACTGCTATTTGTGATATTGTCCTCCTTGAAGATAATTCATGCTCCTGTATAATTGCTCGTACAATAAAAGTCGGATCATCTGGTGTGTGAAAGTGAATCTGGAAAAACTCAGCACCAGATTTGCTCGTTCCAATATTCGCTTATCCAAACCATGTGCTCCACCTGCTATAAATACGAGGTCGTGATGGAGAACATCCTCGAGATATACGGCAAATTCCATGCTGCTTTTCATTACTCCCTGTTCATCTAATGCCACCACCTGATCACTATTTTTAATCAGGCGTAATATAAGCTCTGCTTCCCTTTCCTTGATCTCCAGAGGATTTGTATATTTGCCCTTGATCTCAGGTATCTCTATCAGTTTTATCGTGCAGTATCTGTGCAGTCTTTTCTTAAATTCCGCTATTCCTTTATTTAGATAATCCTGGCTGGTTTTGCCTATCGCTATTATACTAATAGACACCGGATGTAATTATCCCTAATGCCATAGTGAGCATTTTGGTCTCGGCACTATCTGCTCGTGAAGCTATCAAAACAGGAACCTTTGCACCTAGTACAACGTGAGC
Source organism: uncultured Candidatus Cloacimonadota bacterium (assembly GCA_964604155.1). Taxonomy (GTDB): domain Bacteria; phylum Cloacimonadota; class Cloacimonadia; order Cloacimonadales; family TCS61; genus Stygibacter. The sequence goes on from CAZRXY010000141.1 coordinate 21,871, forward strand.
AACCCGGTAATTGCAATAGTAGGTGAGACTTTTGCCAAAAATATTTCCTGATTCTATGTTTGGCACTACTAATATATCTGCATTGCCGGCGACAGGTGAATCTATTCCTTTAATCTGAGCGGCAGCAAGTGATACAGCATTATCAAAGGCCAGAGGTCCCTCAATTATACAGCCCTTGATCTGTCCCCGATTATTCATCTTAGTAATAAGAGCTGCATCTACGGTAGAAGGTATCTTGGGGTTTACCTGCTCGGTGTGTGTGAGGAGTGCCACTTTTGGTAGAGGATTACCTAAAGCATGAGCCACCCTGACGCAATTGGAAATAATTGATATCTTGTCATTAATATCCGGCAAAGGGATAAAACCGCCGTCTCCCATCAGAACTATCCGTCCCTCTATCTCATAGGCTAATACATCGCTCATCACACTGTTAGTACGTAATCCCGTATTCTTATCTAAGATTGAGCGTAGCAACGTGCTGGAATCACATATACCCTTCATGATAAGGTCACCCCTGCCCTCGCGAATAATCTGTACAGAAACCTCTGCCGCGGTTGATAGATTATCGCCGGTATCTATGATCTCAAAGCTATCTGCCAAGTCCTGTGACTTTCCTTCAAGATAATCAATGATAAAATTTTTATCACCCACAAGTATGCTGTCTGCGAGTTGCATTCTCTTTGCCATAAGGGCAGCCTCAAGAGCGGATTTGCTGTGAGCTGCCGCTATCACTACCGTCTTGCGATCATTATGCTTCACCATTTCCAGCAATTCATCAAAATTATTGATCATCAATCCTCCAAGTATATTTTTGCAGCATTTTCTCCACCATTTACTTATGGTCAAGAATTTTATTAATAACTGATCTGCCGATCCCTGGATTTCCTTATTCAGGCACATATCAGAATCAAATATCTTGCACTCAAAACAACACAACAAATAAATGTGCTGTTGTTTGGAGTGGAATTGAGGTGGGGGTGAGGTGAATAGATTCTGTGAGGGAAAGGAGAGCAGATGATATTGGTATTGAATGTGATAACCACATTGGAGGATGTGCAGAGATTTGATAGTATTCTGCGGGACAATATCTATCCGAGAGAGGAGATAGAGACTGTTTATCTGGGAGATAAGCTGCCGGAGGCAGAGAGGTTTAGTCATTTAATAAAATGACTATCCGTATAGCTCCGCATATGTAATTCCGCAAGAATTTGCACAAGCCGTAATTACTCTGTCTAATAACTCATTCTCATGAAATCTTCTATTCAACCTGTAGCAGAATTCATCAAGATATGACTGAAGGTGCTTTCTGTC
>CAZRXY010000142.1:0-4349 GCA_964604155.1 uncultured Candidatus Cloacimonadota bacterium
ACCGTCCAAAAGTCCAACCGTCCAAAAGTCAAACCGTCCAAAAGTCCAACCGTCCAAAAGTCAAACCGTCCAAAAGTCAAACCGTCCAAAAGTCCAACCTTCAAACCTTCGATTTTCCCCTCTTCTCCCCATCCCCCCTTCCCCTCACTATTTCCAAAACATTTTCTGGACACTTTTTATTGGGGAGTAAGAAAATGCTTTCGATAAAATTATGGGATAGGAAAAATGGAAAAAACACGAAAAGCTGAGAGATATTTGAGAATCTACGGACAATTACGCAAATTGATATGCAAAACCTATGATCCCCTGGCACGCATGGCAACAATCTGTGCCCTTTTACACCATAAATTCGATTATTATTCCTGGACCGGGTTCTATAGACTGCTCGATGATCAATTAATAGTTGCGTGTTATCAGGGCGGAATCGCCTGTCTGGTGCTGGCTCCGCATACCGGCGTCTGCTGGGCAAGTATAGACCAGAATAATATTCAGATCGTCCCGGACGTAAATCAGTTTCCTGGTCATATTGCCTGTGACAGCAGAACTCAATCTGAGATAACCGTACCGGTTTATGATGCAGACAGGCAGATCAAAGCTGTATTTGATATTGACAGCCCCGATCTGGATGCCTTTGATGAAATAGATGCTGAGTGGCTGGAGAAAATTGTCGAACTTATTTATGAAGAAAATAACCGATGAAATATAAGAATAAAGATTATTTAACAGTCTGGATGAAGGACGATAGAATATTTATAATCGAGCAAAACCTGCTGCCTGATAAATTCAAGGTAATAGAGCTCAAGGATATCGCAGAAGTACTAAAAGCGATAAATACTATGCAGGTTCGAGGGGCTCCGGCAATCGGAGCTTTGGCAGCATACGGCTATGCTTTGGCTCTCCAGCAGAGCGAGAACGAAGAGATATATATTGTGATGAGGCAGGCTTATGATCTTCTTCTAAATAGCAGACCCACCGCAGCCGATCTGAAATATGGCTTAGATTATGTGAAAGATAGATTGAAAGGCGTTAATAAGCCGGAAGAAATCAGAGAAATTGCTCTGAAAACTGCTGAAGAATTTGCCCTTATCAGTATCAGACAATGTCGGTCAATCGGTGATTTTGGCAGCACTCTTATCACACATAATTTGCGATTGCTCACGCACTGCAATGCTGGTGCTCTGGCAGCCGTGGATTATGGCACAGCCCTCTCCCCTATGCGAATTGCCCATCAGAATGGAATAAATTTCTTTGTCTATGTCTCAGAAACCAGACCTCGATTGCAGGGTGCACGGTTAACTGCCTGGGAGCTTGCGGGTGAGGATATAGATCATGCCATTATCATCGATAGTGCCGCCGGATACTTTATGCAGCAGGGCAAGATTGATTTAGTGATCACCGGTGCAGACAGAATAGCCCAAAATGGAGATTGTGCCAATAAAATCGGCACTTATGCTTTAGCTGTTCTGGCAAAAGAAAATCGTATCCCTTTCTTTATTGCAGCACCCTTCTCTACCTTCGATAAATATTTAAAAACCGGTAGCGATATAATTATAGAATATCGCAACCCCGCAGAAGTGCTTTCTATTAAAGGTCAACAAATCACCTCCGGCTTAAGTAAAGCAATTAATCCCGCTTTTGACGTTACACCCGCAAAATACATAAGTGGTTATATTACTCCCCGTGGTATATATAACCCTGATAATTTCAGCGAATTATGGAAAAATTATATACAGGAACAAACTTTCTGACGGAATTCCGAAAGCGTGAGACCATTCGCAATAGCATAACTATCAGTATTAAATACTGGTCTGCCTTTCTGGCTGAAATTGATTGCGCTCCGGCAATAGCTGGAGGTTATGGCGGTAATCTGAGCTGCCGGACCGAAGAAGGTTTTTTTATAACAGCTGCCGGTGCTAACCTGGCAGAACTGCAAGATGAGCAAATCACTCATGTCCGCAGCTTTAATCTGCAAATGAATAAAGTGATAGTTGATGGCGTGTGCCTGCCATCTTCAGAATCATTACTGCATGGTGCCATCTATGAAGCCCGGCCAGAAATCAATGCAATTTTTCACGGGCATCATTCCGTAAGTTTATCGCAATCTAAAGCCCTTAAAATTAAGGTCACCGCCAATGAAGCACCCTACGGCAGTAAAGAACTTATTAATGAAGTGCTCCGCATCCTGAGTGATGAAAATTTTGTGATTATGAAAAATCATGGCTTCCTCAGCATGGGCAAAACCACAGACGAAGCTGGGGAAATGGTTCGAAAAGTGAGGGGGCTGCTTCGTAGCGGTGATGGGTGATTGGTGATGGGTGATAAGTGATGCGTGCAGGCATACCCCTGATTATATAATTATTGGTATTGTTAAATCATTCATATTAAGTGAGATAAAGATTGTTGTCAAAGTCAACAATTGCGAAAATCTGGCGACCCTTCGCAATGGTGACGACCAATAACTTCATAAGTTCAATATTCCAACCGTAAATTAAATTTCGTAGGTATGCCAACTAATGAGCAGGATTGAGATTAGAATAGAAAATCGAAGAAAATTAAGAGTGATTGGTGACATTGATTAATGAAACCTAATAAAAATAGATGCAGATTTACGTCCAGAATACAGGTTTCTATCCAAGCCCATTATGTCCATAATGTCCATAATGTCCATATAGTCCATAAAATAATATCTTACACCATAGAACCCCACGCTCAAATCTGGAAGAACTTGCGAATGGTCGATAGACCTTCGCAATGGCGACGACCAATAACTTCATAAGTTCAATATTCCAACTGTAAATTAAATTTCGTGGGTATGCCAGAGTGATGCGTGAACTTGACAGGGGCTACTTCGTAGCGGTGAGAAGAGAAGAGGGTAAGTTTCTTTCAGTGTAATTAATACAAAAATCCTGCTAACCATAGGGGTATCACGTTTTCATAACCAGATATAATACCGTCTTTGAAGATGTACCCGTTTTCAATATTTTTTAATTGCGATCTTGCCTTATTTTTACCTCCAATCTCTATGTAAATTATCCTATTATCAATCTCCAGCTCATAATCCGTTGCTAAAGAAGAATACAGGACATGGTCAACTTGTGAAACAAAAAAAGCCTCCCTTATATTTCCCAGCTCCGTACTATGTTTCCATAATTCACTGCTTATTGCGTAATAGAGATTAGGATTTAAAAATAATACACGGGCACGTTTTATCGATCTCACTGAAGCTCGGCGCTCTCGTATCATATTTATAATTTCTGCCCTATCCAGAATATCCAGGTACTCATAAAGAGTCTCTTTTGTGATATCCAATTCGTTGCAGATATTTGATACTACCAGGATAGGTATTTTTGACATCGCCAGATAGGCGATGAGTTTCTTAAAAACCAGACTCGATGAGCTCTTTATATCTTTGATTCCAGGTATGTCCTCATATATCACTTTATCAATAACGCTCAGCAATATCTGCTGATATTCTATCTGCGCATCAGATCTGTAAAAGGGATAGTACCCATAATGCAGGTACTCCATAAAATATCTCAAAATGTCCGGTATATCTTTAGGTATTTGCATGCCTAATTCATAGTGGTTTTGCAGTATCTCAAGCAATGAATATGCTTTTATCCGATAACCATAAGTGAATGCCAGAAATTCCCTGAATGATAATCCTTTCAGATCATAATTTATTACCCTGCGCGATAAATCCCCCTTCTGATTGACTATACCAAGTCTTGAACTGCCTGATATTATTAATTGCTTATCAGGAAATGAATCATATAAAGCTTTAATATCTATTGACCAGTTTTTTTGCTTATGTACCTCATCCAGCATTAAGACGTTTCCATAAAACTTAAAATACTCACTGCCGATATCATATATGCTGCTCCTGCTCAAAAGAGGATTATCTACCGAAATATAAAGACATTTTGCCGGACTATCAAAGTGTTCTTTGTAATACTGCAATAACATAGTTGTCTTCCCGGTTCCTCGCGCCCCCGTTAATGCAACCAGCCTTTTATCTGTCGGTAATTTTAAATAACGCCTGAATTCCATCGGCGTCAAACTCGACAGCCTGTTCTGAATCTCAAAGAACTCATTTATTATCATTTTCATACCTTCACCTCCGTGTAAAAGTGAATTATGACTACTCTATTTGTCAATATATTTATATTTATGACTAATAGAAAAGAATTTCCAGAGGGAGAAGGGGGGCTGCTTCGTAGCAGTGACTTGTGACTGGTGACTTGTGACTGGGGCTACTTCGTAGCAGTGATGAGTGATGGGTGATGGGTAATGAGTGAACTTGACTGGCGGATATAATCCGGCAGCATAATTGATTTTGGATTTTGAAT
>CAZRXY010000143.1:0-26453 GCA_964604155.1 uncultured Candidatus Cloacimonadota bacterium
GAGATATATTATTATCCGATTGAATGAAATTGAAAAATTAATTATTTGACAAAAATAAGAAGAACAAGACCTGATACCTCGTTTATCACTATAAAAATAATACGGAGGTAATTTATGAAGAAGATACTTTTTGCCATTGTAATAATGGCACTTACAGCAGCAGCACTTGGATATTCATATGAATTTGAAGTGACATCAAATGCGGTTGGAGATTGCGATATAACTTTAATGTTCGAGGGATCACCTCTTCAAGGTGGTTCAGGATCATTACATTTTGATTACGCAGGGACACAGAGTATAACAATTACACCTAATTCACCTACCGCAGCGCCAAATTGTGCAAAAATTGATGCTCGCAGTGAAATTACACAACCAGTACAATTTATTGATCAATTCTATTTTAGTCCAATTTTGCCAGTGACTCACGTAAATGAAATCGAAATTGATATAGATGGAATTGAATACCCAGGACATGGAGAAAATCCCGCAAACTAAATAGGAGGTAACATGAGGTATCAGGTTTTAACTTTCATATTCCTGGGAATGATAATATCATTATCAGCAATGAACTGTGAATATGTATCCCGGTTTGGTGAGAGCAACACTTCTATGAGGTTAAACAATATTTTGATAGATAATGGGAAATTGTATCTATGTAAAGAATATGGTGTTGATATCTTTGAAATCAGTGAATCTGGAAACTTAGAACTTATAACTACGATTGAGGTGGATGATACCCACAATTTTGCATTGTATAATAATTATCTGTTTATATCCTGCTATCCCTTTGGTGGTGATACCTGGAATACTACAGTTTATGAATATGATGTGAGTGATCCTGAGCAGCCTGTAGAGACGGGGCAATTGGAATTGGATTATCCACCCTACTCGATGTATATATGGCATGATATGCTTACAATAGTTGATTATATTTTAACTCGTCAGTTACTATATTATGATAGGGAGACTTTGGAATATATTGATAACGAGGAAGGAGAATTTTTGAAGCCTTTTTATGGAGATTACTGGTGTTCAAGTGATCCTGATATTCTCACTATTTATGATCTGAGTGATCCATTCAATGCGGAAGTAGTAACATTTGTGGATCTGGAACCAGTTGCTAATGACCGTAGTCAAGTATGCAGACGTATTTCAGATGAACTTTATGTAGTTTACAGCCAGCTCGAAATGAGTTTATGGGATACATATGATTTTGCTGACTGGCAATTGCTCAGCCAGTTTCCTTTTCCTGATTATGAGATTTTATTTTATGATCTAAATATTGTGATCTGGGATAATAAGATATTGTTGCCTTTAGTTGAGCAAACATTAGTTGTAGATATAAGTGATCCTGAGTTGCCGGCGGTATCTCAGATCTTGTATCTTGATCTAATTAATCCCACTAACTGCAAAAAATATGGAGATCATATATACCTCGTTGATAATAGTCATGGAATTCAAATTCTGGATGTAGATGAAAATGAAGTACTATCGGGAGAAATTAGTACGGAATTTACCAAGCAAGGCAACGGCTTAATGTATGAAAATAATATTATTCGTGAAAGCACATACCATTTTCAATCAATGACTGATTTTTACATCTGGGATATCACAGATCCGGGAGTCCCCCAGATAAATGCAGAAATCGATTTAGGAACAGGCAGAGCAGATGGTAAGGTACTATCAGATTTGCTGATTGTTAAAAATATGGAGGACCTGAATATTGAAATCTATGATATATCCGGCTTACCTGATCTATCCTTAACAGGAAGCATTGACTGCTTTGAAAATCTTTATGAATTTTCTTTTGGTAATTTTTATGTGTTTGAAAATGAAATCGACAAAATATATATCAAAATACCACCGGAAAGATTTGTCTGCTATGATATTTCCGATCTGCAAAATCAGGAAGTGTTGTTTGAGATAACAGAAGATAATTGTTTTATTGGTAATAAATTTGGAGATTATCTCTATTTAGTTGAGTCATATTCTTCCGATGGAATTGATCTGATCGTCTATTCAGGAATAAACTGTAATGAACCACAGCTTGCCGCCCGGTATGTTAATTTTATGCCGGTACATTGTGTATTAAAACTATATCATAACAAATTATTTGTTAGCAATGATCTTAGTACAACAACTCAGGTTTATGAACTTAACGGCTCAGAAGAACCAGAAATGTTGTGCAACCTAAATGTGGATTTCGGAGGTGGGGTTATTTATTTTGGTGGGGAATATTTAGTTTGCTCAATATATGATGCTTACGGTTTTTACATTCCTGCAAATCCTCTTGAACTAATAGAGCCTTCTTGTCATATAGGCAGATTCAATTTCATCTGTAATCTGGAAGTTATCAGCTCGGATACAGAATACCATTTATACGTTTTTGATACAGCCTATACAGAAATCTATCAAGTTGTGGGCACAGGAAATTATGAAGATTCAATAACTGAAAGTATTCAGATGATCAGCTATCCCAATCCCTTCTCATTTGATAATGGAAAGGATATAAGATTTTATTCTCAAAATGCTCCCACCCGTTATTGTGAGGATGCTCTGTTATCAGTATACAACATCAAAGGACAGCTTGTTTACAGACAGGAAGTAGATTTTAGAAGAGATGGTGATCTGTACTGGGACTGCAGGTTAGAAAGAGGCACAAAAGCACCATCAGGAGTCTATCTATATAAAGTGGATGCTGGAAAAGAATCATCAGTGGGGAAATTTACCATCACGAAATAAGAAATTTATGGGACACGGATTCAACGGATTGCACGGATTATCACACAGACAATGTGAAGATCTTTAGCAGCGAGTAATTTTCAATTTAACCAGAGTTTACAGCTCTGGATTCCCATTCTCACAATTTCACATTTTCTCAACTTCAAAAACAGCCGCAGAGCTGTTTTTTCTGAACCACGTAGCGGTTAGTTATTTGTAGAACTTGGTTCTAACACGGCAATTTTTCCTGTAAGAGATTAGTGGATTCTTGGTAAGCTGTTTTTCTCTAAATAAATATCCTCTACAAAGAAATTCCTGTAAAGTATTTCATATTTTCATGTAAAAAAACCATATTTTTCTTTTGTGCCTTATTTACTATAAATTAATGACTTAACTGTATTATCCCATCTTCAGAATAAATAATAATAAATTTTTTTACCCAATTGCGGTAACCTTTTTGGATTTTTTTACACTAATAGATGAGAACCAGTTTGGAGGAAATTATGAAAAGCCGGTTGGTTGTTGTATTAGTTATCCTGCTGCTAATGTTTTATGTGAATTGCCGGGAAGACGGATACCCGAAGAATATTCCTGTTTTTACACGAGAAATTAATGATCCCGAAGTTCAGATGGTAGATTATGAAGAGGAATATCTTATAGTTGAATATGACGGTGAGATATATTATTATCCGATTGAATGAAATTGAAAAATTAATTATTTGACAAAAATAAGAAGAACAAGACCTGATACCTTGTTTATCACTATAAAAATAATACGGAGGTAATTTATGAAGAAGTTACTTTTCGCCATTCTAATAATGGCTTTAGGCACAGCTATAATGTATGGATACACATATGAGTTTAGTATATCTTCTAATGCCGCAGGAACATGCGATGTTAAGCTATATAATGGTGCTGATTTCCTTGGATCAGGGTCATGTCATATGGATGGTACTAATGATACAGGCAGTATAATAATTACGACACTTGCCGTGCCTACTACGACAAAAATACATGGCTATAGCGATTTTTCAAATCCTATATTCCATCATTACCAAACTGAAGGTTCTCCATCGCCACCGCATCATGTAAACTATGTTGAGATTGATATCGATGGAATAGAAAATCCTGATCCCGGATCAGGTCAAAATCCACAGGATTAACAGGAGATAATAATGAGGTATCAGGTCTTCATTTTAATATGTCTGAGAATAGTAATATCATTATCAGCAATGAACTGTGAATTTGTAACCCGGTTTGCAGAGAGTAATGTATCGATGAGACTCAACAATATGATAATTGAAAATGAAAATCTATTCCTTTGCAAAGAATATGGCGTAGATATTTTTGAAATAAGTGAATATGGAGGCTTAGAGCTTATAACAACTATTGATGTGGACGATGTCCACAATTTTACATTTTATAATAATAATTTATTTATAGCCTGTTGCCCTTTTGGAGGATTAACCTGGGATTCCGTAATACATAAGTATGATGTTAGTAATCCTTTGGAACCGATAGAGGTAGATCAACTTGAGCTAACAAGTCCACCTTATACGATGTATATATTGAATGAAATGCTTACAGTAGTAAATTATATATCTGGACAGCAATTAAAATATTATGATCCGGAGACGTTGGAATATTTAGGTCAAATTCCAAGAACTTTTTTAGTACCTTTTTATGATAACTACTGGTGTACTCATCATTCTGAATCATTGGAAATTTTTGATTTAAGTGACCCATATAACGCAGTAGAGGTTACTTCAGTTGATTTAGAACCAGTTAGTAATGAATATCCACATGTCTGCAAGCGTGTTTCAAATGATCTTTATGTGGTTTACAGCCAGCCTGAGATGAGTTTATGGGATACATCTGATTTCAATAACTGGCAATTGCTCAGTCAGTTTCCTTTTCCTGATTATGAGATTTTATTTTATGACCTAAATATTGTAATTTGGGATAACAAGATATTGGTGCCATTAGCTGAGCAAACATTAGTTGTTGATATAAGTGATCCTGAATCACCAGAGATTTCTCAAATCTTGTACCTATCACTTTTTAATCCAACAAATTGCTTGAAATATTATGATACTATATATCTTGTAGACTATTATACTGGTATCCAAAAGCTCAATATCGTAGATAACATTATAGAATTAGGAGAAGTACAATCTGAATTTCCAAGATTAATTGAGGGAATATTTTATAATGATTTTATTATTCGTGAAAACTGGAGTAAATATCAAGATGTGCCTGACTTGAATATCTGGAGTATAGCTGATCCATCTAATCCAGAATGTGTTGAGGCTTTGTCATTAGGTAGCAGTAAATACTCTTACAAATTATCAGATGATAAATTAATTATGAAAAATTTAGAGAGCAATAATGTTGAAATATATGATATTCACAACTTACCGGAAATACAATATCTGGGAAGTATATCATACTTTGAAAATGAATATGAAATTGTATATGGAAAGATTTATACAATTGCAGACACTCCCAATCGGATATTTTTAAACAAACCCCAAGGTACTTTTAGCTGCTTTGATATCTCTGATCCTCTAAATCCACAGTTTTTGTTTGAATTCATTGAAGAAAATTACTTAATCATTGGTAAAATCAATGATTACCTTTACTTAGTAGATATAACCAATGGAAGCGATCTTGATATTAAAATTTATACTGGAATTAACAGCAATGATCCACAACTTGCAGCTCAATATTCGGATATTATACCTGGAGATTGCACTTTAGAATTAGTCGACAATAAATTATTTTTGGGTGAAAGAGAAAATATGTACACGACCCAAGTTTACGAACTTAATGAATCATCTCCCCCAATATTCTTATGCTACTTATATACAGATTTCAGCGGAAGAGCCTATTCTTATGGCAATGAATATATTGTCTGTTCAGAGCATGATGCCTACAGTTTTACAATTCCAGATAATCCACCACAATACATAGAGCCCTCCTGTCACATAGACAGATTTAATTTCATAAATGATATAGGAATTCAATCTTATCAGAATAATGATTATCTTATTGTTGTTGATCAATGCTATACAGTAGTCTATCAGATCGAAAGTACTGAAAATGCTAAAGTTTCAATAACCGAAAGTATGCAGATGATAACTTATCCCAATCCCTTCTCATTTGATAATGGAAAGGATATAACATTTTATCCTCAAAATGCTCCCTCCCGTTATTGTGAGGATGCTCTATTATCAGTATACAACATCAAAGGACAGCTTGTTTACAGACAGGAAGTAGATTTTAGAAGAGAGGGTGATCTGTACTGGGACTGCAGGCTAGAAAGTGGCACAAAAGCACCATCAGGAGTCTATCTATATAAAGTGGATGCTGGAAAAGATTCATCAACAGGAAAATTTATCATCACGAAATAGAAGAAATAATGGAACACGTATTTAACTTATTACAAGGATTATTACAGATAATGTAGAAGATCTTTAGCAGCAGGTAATTTTGAATTTAACCAGAGTTTCCAGCTCTAAATTCCCACCCTCACAATTTCACATTTTCTCAACTTCAAAAAAAGCCGCAGAGCTGTTTATTTGTACCACGTAGCAGTTAGTTATTTGTAGAAATCAGGAAACACACAATCAGAATCTTTCCCCGGAGGGGAGATAGGGGATTTTATAATCCCTACAGGATAAAAGCAATTTAGGTTAGCTTTTTTTCCCTAAATAAATATCCTCTACAAGGAAAATCCTGCAAAGTATTTCATATTTTCATTTAAAAAACCATATTTTCTTTTGTGCATTATTTACTATAAATTAATGACTTAACTGATTACCCCATCTTCAGAATAAATAAAAATAAATTTTTTGCCCAATTGCGGTAACCTTTTTGGATTTTTTTACACTAATAGATGAGAACCTGGTTGGAGGAGAATATGAAAAACTGGTTGATTGTTGTATTTTATCATGCTGCTGTTTTATGTGAATTGCCGGGCAGACGGTTACCCGAAGAACAATCCTGTTTTCACAGGAGATAGTAATGATCCAGGATTTTCGATTATAGATTGTGGAGATTATTTTTTTATTATAGAATATGATGATGATATTTACTATTATCCGATTGAATAAACTATTATAAGCGATTAAACTTATGAAATGTGAAAGGAAAAATCAAAACAAGAGAAAGCTTTCAGCTCTTTCTTGACAATAAAAGAAGAAGGAGGATACTACGTCTAAGAGAATAGTATTCATGGTCGCAGTTATGGCATTTGCACTCGTAGCCAGTGCAGAAATTGTAACAGTTCATATCGAAGAAGGAAGCTATGAAGCCAATCAATTAAAGGTAGTTTTAGAAAAAGATGGAGATGATTTTATGGAAATTCGGAATGGAGAATGGTTAGGCGGAGAAACAGAAGTCTTTTCATTCACTCATAATGAATTTTATGGTACAATGAAAATTCATGTCCAAGGATCAAATTTAATGGACTCTGATACTTATGTAATTGATCAACCTACAACTTACGGAGATAATGATGCTTATTTATTTCTAACAGATGGGTCTGTTCCCTATGATCCCACCTGGCAGAAAAAGATCCTGAGTAAGGAACTAACAGCCTGTCGGATTAATCCGGCAGGCTTTATTGAGGCTAATATGGAAAATAATAAATATTTGTTTTCTTTTCTGATTTTGTTGATGATAGTGTATATTATGTCTCAGACTATTAATTTTGAGGTTAATGAACCATTTATGACATCTTATGAAGTTCATTATACAGATTGTTTAAGTTGTTATGAAGATATTGCTATTTATCATGCTGGCTGGGGAATAGCAATATTGGTTACAGATGAGAATAATGAATTAGCAGAATTATCAAGATTATATTGTGAACCATTTGATTCAATCTGTCGTAATGGGTATTTCCTTTATCTAACTTACACAGATAACGATGATTATGAAATCGACAGCCCCTTAGTTGTTAGGAAAATCGATATAGCTGACCTGCAGAACCCGGAGCTTGTAGATGAACTGGAATTAAACACACTGGCATATATTAATAGTACCAATATACTTGATAATTATTTATATGTTATGGTATATAATCAGCATCAATACTATAGAATAGATCTGATCGATTTTTCCCAGTATGATACTTATTATTTGAATTCCACAAATGCAAAGACCTTTGGTAATTATATGCTTAGTTATAATGAAGAAGATCAGTTTATTGTTTATCAGAACGGTGTAGATGGACTGGAAATAATAGCGGATAATATTGACATCTTTGGTCCTCACCATAATCAGACAATAAAAAATATTAAATGGCTTGCTGAAGACCATGTTTGCACAATTGCCACTCACAGTCTGATTTTCTGGGATATTAGTGATATTACTTACTGGCAGCAAACTGATTATTTTAATATACTGGAATATTCAGGTACTAACTGGAGCGGCGAGATCGTAATCAAAGATAGCTCAGTTTATTTGAATACTATTGAAAACATATATCAGCTTGAATTAGATGAGGATTATCAAATTGAAAATATTATTGTGCATGTTCCCGAGTGTGAAATCAGTGCATATACAATAGGGGAAATAGATAATAAAATACTTATACCAGATGGATTGGAAGGGATAGCCAAATATAATATAGAAGATAATGACTTTATCTGGGAAGGTTTTTTCTATGATAATCCTTATTTGTTTTCCCAGCATTTAATAGGTGATAAGTATTTCTTAATGTCTGAGAGTTTTCACAATTATGATGGCATAATGAACTTTGATCTAAGTAATCCCGAACAGCCAGAATTGTTTGATATTTTGCTTCAGGAAGAAAACTATGTTTTCATGTATAATAGCAAGAACTTTTTTTTCATGCATGATTATGTTGAAGATGAAGTCTGGGATATTTATCAGTATCAGGATAATGAACTGCAATTGTTAACTACGCTTCCATTGGAAGACTATAGCGATGTCTTTTTTTATATTTATACTGATGAATTTGAAGAAGATACTTTTTATTTGTTCAATTCTCAAACTGGTGAATTGCTTAAGTACCAGGTAAATAATGACACAGCAGAAATTGTACTGGAGGAAACTTTTTCAGATCAAGAGATTGGATTCATCAGCAATGGCTACGGATATTTTTTTAGAGAAACTGGAAATTCTTATGATTTAGTAACATATAACGGATTTCTTGATAATCAACCGATAATTTGTGATGAATATCACAATATTGCTAATGGTCTTAATGCTAAGATGAGATATATAGATAATAGCTACTTATACATCAGTTCCTTTGATAGTGAATGTGAAGTATTTGGTTATGCAAATGGAGAATTAACCGGACAAAGCTTTTTACTGTCTACTTATAATGCAAAACCTGAATTTTTTTATCGGAATTATCTTATATGCCGAGATTATTATATGCTGCACGCCTATCTAGTTTCTGCAACTACATCAGGTTATATAGAACCTGTTGAAAGTCATAATCTTTCTTGTTTCATCAATAATCTTAAACTTCATGAATCTGAATCAGGGGACTATATTTACTGCTTTGGTCCTTCCGCAGTATCTGCAATCGAAATAGAAGTAGTAAATGGGATTCTTGATATGGAATTATTTAATGACCCCTTATCAATAAATGCCTTTCCTAATCCTGTTTATACAAACCAAAATGAACAAGTCAGTTTTCAATTATCTGATCAACTATTGTTAAATGGAAAAAACAGTGAATTATCAGTATATAATATAAAAGGACAGCTTGTCCACAGGCAAGAAATAGACTTCTGTAGAAATAGCAGTTTGCAATGGGATTGCAGGTTAGAAAGTGGCATAAAAGCACCATCAGGAGTGTATTTATACAGAGTGGATGCAGGAGAAGAATCTTCTGTGGGGAAATTTATCATCGCGAAATAAGGAATTTATAGAACACAGGTTTAACGGATTTCGCTGATTCTCGCTGATGGGGTTTTTTATTCTATGGAGTCAACCATTGCGGTGGTAAATACTATCCCCAATGTTTTGTCCGGGAGCTTTTAAAACCAGCTAAGTTACCTTGGTAATGGTCTTTACCTTCGCAATGGTGACAACTAGCAAGACTATGATTTCATAATAAACAATGATTAATAACTATATCAGCAAAATGATCTTATATGAGGAAAATTACATACAATGAAATTTCAGTAACAGATAAAATTAATCATATTTTTTATGATGCCTTATTTGTTATAAATCAATAGGTTAACGCATTTACACCAATCTCAGAAGAAATAAATGATTTTTTTTGCCCAATTGCAGTATCCTTTTTGGCTATGTTTTTACAAAATCAGGCTCTCCCTTTTCGGGGTGATTTATGAACCATGCACAAATAAATCCCCTGGTATGCCAGATTTCAAGATAATAGATTGACTATTTTGCAGCCATAATGAAGGTTGCTTCATAATTATGGATTTTTGGGGGTATATATGAAAAGTTTGATTGTGTATTCAACGCGTAAGGGTACATCCAAAATGCTGGCCCAGAAACTGGCAGAGGCATTGCCGGGAGAAACTTCACTGATCAATGTGAAAGAGAAGCCTGATATACGGGGTTACGACAATGTGATCTTAGGAGGAGCAGTGATAGCCGGAGAGATCAAAAACGGGATGCGCAAATTTGCCGAAACTAATCTTACTGCTCTGCAAAACTGCAAGGTCGCCTTATTTTGCAGTTGCCTGAGTATGGACGAAAAATTGATTAAAGATTACTTCCTGAAAAGCTTTCCCTCAGAACTGATTAATCAGGCAGTTGCCATGGAATCTTTAGGAGGAACTTATTCACCTGAAAAAGAGAATTTTATCATGCGTTTAATGTTCAAACTGATGAAAGCCACTGCCCAGGAAAATATTCGTGAAGATAATATTGCTAAAATCGCCGGATGTTTCCTCGACTGAAATGATATTAAAAAGATATGAGTAGGCAAAAAGATAAGGGTCTCCTACCCTTATTATTCGCGTTTATATAAGCTGAACAAGAAAAAAAATAATCGAGAACTGAATTGGCAGCCTCTGAAATCTCTAAAATCCAATGCTCGGTGAAGACAAAATGCCAGCAATAATTTGCAGCTTGACAAATTAGATACTGCAGAAATAAAATTACTCTGAGAATGATTTGAGGGATGGTTTATGAGAAAACTCGTGTTTCTGGTTTTTCTTACGCTGGTATTTCACTCCAGCGCCGAAATTTATCGCATAGAATTAAACTGGGATCAATTTACTGCAGAATGCAATGGTATCCTGTCTGGCACAATTGATAATGAACCGGGTTTCGTGCAGGGCATCCATGCCCAAAAAACTCTGAATGGCAGGCTGAGCTCTCTGGGCGAGGGCGGCTTTGGCTTTGATGCAGGGCAAACTTTTGAGATAAATGCCGAATCCGGCTATTTCTCTTTCTGGATTAGAGACAAATTCTCCGATGATGATCTCAAACCCGATATGACCCGTCTGGCAGATGCGAAACCGGTTATAAAAATCTACCGGGAAAACAACTTGATTGAGCAAATAAAGGTTCCCAAAGGCGAAGGTCTGGTTTGCAAAGTCTTTAATCTTGATATGGATAGCGGCATTATAGACAAAGAATTACGCTATTATCCCAAATCCAGGATGATCATTGGGATGGTGGTAGATTGTATCACCGGAGCACCACTTCCTGATGCATTACTCTCTATCACAGATGATCTGGGCAAGTCTGCGATTCTGTCAACTGATGCCGAAGGCATTTTCTCCTATCCCTGCGAAATCGGTGTTTATGAATTAGCACTCTCTAAAACCGGCTATATTGGTATCCAAGCCCAGGTTGAAATGGGTATTGATGAATCTCCCCGCGAAATTGTGTTTGCCATGAGCGAAGAAGTTCTAAATTACCGCATTGTACTCACCTGGGGCAGCAGACCAAAAGACCTCGATGCCCATCTGAGCGGACCAAATCCTGACGGCGGAAATTTTCATATCTGGTATCAGGATCACTATCTCATCGGGGGAAAAGATTTTCTCGATCGCGATGACCGTAATTCATACGGTCCCGAAACTATAACTATCTATAATCCCGCTGTTGGCACCTATAAATACTCGGTCTTTGATTATTCAAACCGCGGTAGAAAAAATTCTAAATCTCTAAAGCGCAGCTCCGCCCGCGTGGATATTTACGGGGATAACAGACTTATCAAATCTTTCAGCGTCCCCAGCGGTAACGGCAATTGCTGGCACGTTTTTGAAATTGACCAAAATCATAATATTATCCCGATAAATAATATCACCTACGCTCGGGACGATAAATATATTCACACTTATTAAATATTATTAGGAGGAAGTATGAAAAAAATCCAATTTCTTGTCCTGGCTCTTATCCTCGCATTTCTCTTCACCGGCTGCGGTGGCGCCAAAGAAACTCTCAATAATCGCGTTACCTATCCGGATTGGTATGATATCCAGGATGACCCAAATCGTATCCACACTTTTGGCACCGATACAAAAGTGAGTGAAGAAATGGCTGTCGATGGCGCAAAAACTAACGCCTATTTCGATGCCGCCCTCTATGTGAATACCACCGTGGAAGGCATGATCAAAAAATTCGCCTCCGAAAGTGGCTCCCAAAACCCGGAAATTAATTCCTTTATCAATAAAGCAGTCAAGCTCATCGCTGAAGCTGAATTCTCTGGGGCAAATATCTCTAAACGCGAAGTCTATTACGTAGATACCGAAAATGGTAAAAGATTTAAAGCATATGTGAGACTATCTGTTCCAACCGAAACCGTTAACAAAAACCTGATGAACCAAATCAGCCGCGAAGAAGCTTTATACAACGAATTCAAAGCCTCTCAGGCTTTCCAGGAACTCGAAAGAGAACTCGGCAGAGACTAACTTTTTCTCTGATCGCTCTCGTCTTGAGAACAGTATTATCTAAGCCCTGATATTTTTTCAGGGCTTGCTTTTTTTATCATAACTTATAGAGATATACGCCGCTGTCTGAACCTATTGCTACATAATTGCCACAGGGCGATACAGCAAAGCTGGAGATAACTTCTGTATGACTTATCGTCTTCAGGATATCCTGATCGCGTGTGGAAATTATATTCAATTCCCTGTCATTTCCCAAACCAATGATCATGTCATTTCCCTGCAACCATTCCGCCATGTATACCCGCGAAAATGAATATTTCTTTGTACCTGTCGATAGCTCAATAATTGCCGCGCTGCCATCTGAACCGGAATAAAGCAAAAATGTGCCGTCGCTGCTGAATCTTAACCGCTCTACTTCACCACTACTGGCAAATTCCAGTTTATGAATATCATTCCCCGGCTCAAATATCCGCACCACCGCATACTCAAAAATCTGACTGCTGCCATGCTCTGTGCCATAGGCAAAATAATCTCCTGCCGGACTTAGATCACAGGTTTTTATACCATAGGCATATTCCAGTTCCCTCATTTTCTTACCAGTCTTCAGATCATATATCCGCATCCGGTTATCCAAAGAAGGAATTGCTGCGAACCTGCCATCTGCATTTATAGACAGATCATCCACACTGCCCAGATGACGCTGCTGAAAAACTTCCTTCTGGCTGCTAAGATCATAAATTCTCAAATAGCCGTCATTCAAAACCAAAGCTACTCTCTCCGATAATGGAAGCTTACGGATTGCCCGGATATTGCCGTAAAATCGCTTCGCATTGCCAAGACACTCCCCACTGTAAAGATCAAATATATGAAGTGATTTATCCCTGCTACCCACGAAAAGCCTCTTCCCCACTTCATCAAATTCTATGGCGGTGGCAGCATTAGATAATTCATATTCCTGCAAAACTCCCAAACTCAAACTTGTTTCCACTTCTGCTGCTGCACTCGATAGATAAATATTCGATAGCTTAGGCTGCGTCTGCATATCAAAAACTATATCACCATATATCCGAATCTGCTCCCGATTGACATAAAGCGCCTCGGCATCTCGAGCCCCTATCTCAAGACCAAATTCAAGAGATTCACTCTCCCAGTCATTGTGCCTGATGCTTACCTGCCAGATTTCTTGATTCGCATCATAATTCCCCACATCTAATTCTATCTCCATAGATTTCGTCTGAAAGTGCCAACCCAGCAAATCCGTGATCTCTTTGTATATCTCGTCCCGAAGAGATTGCTGCCTCTGACCTGTTATGCTGCTCTCTTTTAAGTATCGCTCAAAAAAACGGATATCACTCTCAAATGGCGATTGCTCAGCTAAAGATTTCTCCTTTGCTTCTGACCATTCCAATCTGAATCCTTCTTCTAATTCAGACAATTCCGCTCTGAGCCGCTCCAAAGATTCTCGGGTTACCAGCAAATCTGCCGACCATGATACCACCGCCAGCAGTAACAATGCCCATAATAAAAGGACACCGAATCGCTTACTCTTTTCTCTTATTTTCATGTCTTACATAACTTATAATTACCCCCTTTTTGTAAAGCAATATTTACACATATCTCGCATAAACCAGAATTATTTTTGTTCATGGCTCATTTGCCAAAATGCAAAGGTGAAACCAGTGGATTTATAAACGACGCCCATTGTCTGCTCCCCTACCCACTTACGGCTTCGCCGTCTGCAAACAGAGGATGGGGTGGATGAACCCCAAGCTGAAGCTCAGGGCAATTCATTCATAGATAGATAGATAGTTTGTTAGCTTTTTTAATTGTAGCCGGTATATGTGCTGCCTCTCTGGTTCATGCCTGCCGTTTATATTTATCTGCTCTAACTACTATATTTATTCCCCCAGGATTGGTTATATTTATAGAAATCTGATAACCCTGCAAAAAAAACATTTCGGTCAACCCAGCACCTTAGAAGTTAACTGAAATTATTTTTTTATTGACAGGTTTTCGCCCTGTTTATATTTGTGGTTTTACTGTTTTTTTAAAGCAGTGAATATAGTGTGAATTAGATACCAGAAAGGTAGATAAAATATTTAGGTCCTGTAACTCAGCGGTAGAGTATCTGCCTTTTAAGCAGAGAGTCCCGCGTTCAAATCGCGGCAGGATCACCATATATCTAAGTGTCCCGTTCGTCTAGTGGCCCAGGACTCAGGATTTTCATTCCTGCAACAGGGGTTCGATTCCCCTACGGGATGCCATAAATTGACCCACCAACCGGTGGGTCTTTTTTTTTGCCCACTCCCCGTCTGACCCTTACTTCATTATTTCTATCCCCCGACAAGCTCCCCTCACTTCCAAAAAAGCTCCGCTCTCCTCCACTACAATTGCACTCCAAACGACATAACATAGAAATGGGGTTTCGTTTGGAGTGCAATTGAGGAAATATTGACCAGTGGTTTTGGGATATCTGGGGAGTATCTGCAATTTGGGAATTGTTTGGGGTATTTGGGGGGTATCTGGAATTTGGTAAGTGATTGGGGCGTTTGGGAGATTTTTTTGGGGGAGAGAAGATGGTAACATAATTGAGTTATAACAACATATTTGTTACATAGCGGAATAATCCCCATTTCAAGGGGATTTTGGGGGATATTGGTATATATGTGGTTAAGTTAGTATTTTTGTTGTAACTAATTTGTTACTTTTCTACGAATGGTATTTAGGGAATAAGTGGGGACAGATAAAGTATTTGACGATATATCACAGTTTGGCATGGTTTGTGCTTGCAGGTAGGTGTAGAGAAAGATAAATGAGATCAGGTGGTGCAGAAATGAGCAAGAGAATGAAGGTGAGTATATTATTATTAGTGCTTTCGGCAGCGTTGGTAGCGGGAACGGTATCCGGGATGTTTTTGGTAACGGGAGCGGATCAGATATATAGTGATTTAATATTGGTACATCAGCCCTATCCGCATCAGATAGAGCAGATACAGACAGTATTTTCGGGGAGCAATTATGAATTAGGCGGGATTTCTCCCGGGGTCTATATTCTTCATATAATACCTCACTCGGTTCATTATTTACCGGAATTTTACGAAGGGGCTTCTACTCCGGCGGAGGCTGTGGAATTAGTGATCACGGGTAATAATAGTGAGCTTACGGGGATAGACATCACGCTTGAGTATCAGACCAATGGCACTGGCTGCGAGGTGAGTGGTGAGGTTCTACTGGCGAATGGGGAGCCGGCAGCGGGTAATGGGGTATATTTATATGGAGTATATAATAATTACTGGAATACCTACGAGACGGAGACGGATACAGGTGGTGAATTTTGTTTTAGCGAAGTGGCGGCGGGTAGTTACGTATTATTCTTAGAGCATGTGCCGGGTTACCAGCATTATTTTTGGGAGAATGGACACAATATGCAGGAAGCGGACATCATATTTTTGGCACCGGGAGAAGAGCTTGAGGGACTCACTCTGCAATTATTTCCTATACCAATGCAGTCAATATCTGGAAGAGTAAGTGAGTTTGATGGAGGTGAGCAATTTCCTTTGTCGGGAGCTTTTGTATCTGGATATGCTTTAAACTGTTGGGGTGAAGGAGAATATTTTCAGGCGATTGCGGATAACTACGGGAATTACAGTGCCACGGTAAGCGGCGGGATGTATTGGGTTTACGCTATGAAGTCAGGATATACAGAGCAGTACTGGCAGGATGCCTCCAGTTTTAGTGAAGCTGTGCCTTTGCAGATCAATCAGGCATTAGAAGATATAGATTTTTTATTAACATCTATCAGTGATCCTGTGGATAACAGCATCTCGGGTCAGATAAGTTCAAATGGAGAAGAGCCTGGGGTTCCGTGTCTGGTGATTGTGGTCGCCAGTGATGAAGATGATGACTGGAGTGAGACTGCCCTTTCGGAGTCCAGCGGATACTACTATATAGACGAGATACCGGAGGGAGATTATTATGTGGTTGTGATGACCGGCAATACTCCGCCGGTATATTATCCGGAGGGATATGACTGGGAGCTGGCAGAGATAGTGCATATAGAGGGTAATGTAACAGGAATAGATTTTGAGATAGAGGATATGATTCAGGATGGTGTGATCTATGTGGAAGGTAATATAACAGATGAAAATCGTCAGCCTGTGGCAGGGGCATCCGTAATATTTTTCAATGCTGAGGGACTGCCGGTGAGTTATGGAGTGAGCGATGGTGATGGTATCTATCGTGCAGCATCTTTGACTACAGGGATGTATTCGGTATTAGCAGGTAAGGCGTTTTATGAGAGTGCCAATACGGGTATATCTTTATATGAAGATAGTGAGCTTAATTTTGTGATAAATCAATCAATACTGGAAACTGGAGAAGAAGACGCTTTACCGGAATTGAACAGAGAGCTTTACTGCTATCCCAATCCCTATCTTGTTTCAGAAATCCGATCTGAAGTCAGCATAAAATTATATCCGCAGCAATCAGGAGCGAGTCGGGTATCTATTTATAATCTGCGGGGACAACTTGTAGAGAACATTTTCAGTGGCTGGCTGGAGAGCGAGGAGAAGTATATAACCTGGGCAGCGAATTCAGGAGGCAAAGATAGAGCGAGTGGGATATATCTTCTGACACTGGAACAATCCGGCAGAGTGAGATCAGCTCAGAAGCTGTTATTGATAAAATAAAAAAAAAGACCGGTTGGGGAAACCGGTCATGTAAAGGAGGCCTATTATGTTAAGGCTGAGTATTAAGAAGTACAAAGGAGTTACTATGTCAAGGAAAATTATTTTAAGTGTGATGCTGATGTTAGGTGCAATCTTTACATTAAGTGCATTAACGCTGGACGGAGTGGTGATTGGTGGTGAAACTGGTCTTCCTGTTTCGGGTGCAGAAGTGGAGCTTCATTTGGGGAATATGGAGTTCATAGAGACTGCGACAGATGAGAATGGTCAATTTGTTTTTACAGAATTAGAAAGCGGTAATTATCATCTGCATGTAGCAGCCGAAGAATATCTGCCATTTATGCAGATGCTGTTATTGGAAGAAGACATGACGATCACCATAGAATTGCAGCAGGGGGCAAATCCTGGAGAATTAACCGGTCATCTATACGGCGTGATATCTTTTGAGAATGGCGGACTGGCAGCGGGATTACCGGTTAATATTGGAACATTTATACCTGGAGCACAGCCTCCGCATATTCATTATGAGACGGTGACCGATGAGACTGGTTACTATGATTTCAGCGAGATCGTTGATTTTGTAACATACAATCTGATGCTCCCTCTTCCGGGGATGCCTTATATGGCGGAAGTAGCAGTAGCTGGTGAGACAGAATTCAATGTAGAGCTGGTAGAGAATCCTCAGGATACCGGATCGTTATCAGGGCAGGTTCTTGATGCCGAGACGGGTGAGTCTATTTCGGGTGTAGAATTATACCTTCAGCGTCAGTGGCTAACCTATACGGCGACAACCGATGAAGGGGGTAATTATAGCTTTGCAGAAATAGAATTTGGTAATTATCACATATTGGCGGGTTTTCCGGATTATATGCAATTTAATGAGATGGTGTTTATAGATGGAGAAATAGAATATAATATAGCATTGCAGCCTTTACCGGCAGGAGATTTGTGTTTAAGCGGCACAGTGACAGATGCGGAAACTGGCTTTGCCTTGGGAGGTGTACAAATCCAGTTATTTGGTGGACAGGGCAATCACAATTTTGCTGTTACTGATGAAGCGGGTTATTATGAGCTAACCGGTTTATTTGCCGGTGTATATCAAATGATGGCTTTTGCAGGAGGCTGGGGCACATATGAGCCTTTCAGCGGCACTCTGGAATTGTATGAAGATACAGTATATGATCTGGCGATGATACCTGTTGAATTGCCGGGTAGCGGCAGCGTGAGTGGAGATGTGTATGATGCAGAGAGTGGAGAGCCGGTTTCTGGAGCGTTAGTACATCTGGCATCAATAAATGGTTTTCCCGGTGGTGGCAATTGCTGGAATCATTATCAGTATGAGACGGGCGAGCAAGGGCAATTTGCCTTTGAGAATGTGGTGACCGGCGAATACATTTTATCAGGAGTAGCTGAGGGATATTTGATAAGTTTTTATGATGGTGCTAGTAATCCGGAAGAAGCTACAATTATTGAAGTATTAGAAGATGAAACCATATTAGCAGATATAACTCTTATTCCGCTGGTATTTCATACCGTCTCGGGAACAGTGACGGATTTCGTGAATAATGCACCTTTATCGGGTAGTATCGTACGGGCAATGCTGCCGGGCACGGGTTGTAATCACTGGTCTGCATCGATGACAGAAACAGATGAAGAAGGCAATTTTGAGATGGAGCTTCCGGCAGGAGATTACGTTTTTTCTGCGGAATACAGTGATCCTGGTCAGAATGATTTTATGCGTCAGTTCTATGATCACAAGATGTCTCCTGCCAATGCAGATGTAGTTACATTGGGAACAGATATCAGCGGCATAGATTTTGATCTGGCAATGCCGGAGCATTATGATAACCGGATATCTGGGACAGTATCAGTGGCTGGTGGATTTCCTGAAAATCCCGTATTAGTGGCGGCAATATCAGCAGATGGCAATCAGTGGGAATCAGCCTGCGTAGCTGATATGTTTGGTAATTATATGCTAAACAATCTCCCGGAAGGAGAATATTTTGTGCTGGCATATGAATATAACAGTGTGCCGACATATTATCCGGGAGTAGTAGATTTTGAGGATGCAGAATTGGTAGTTGCCGTAGGAATAATCACAGGAATAGATTTTGAATTGATCATCCCGGAAAACAGTGGGATTTTTCAGGCAGATGGCTATGTGATGAATTCCATTAATGAGCCCGTGGCTAATGCAAATGTGATAATCTATGATGAGAGCGGCTTAGTTCTGAGCTATGCAGTTACTAATAGTGATGGTTATTATCTGGTGAATGGACTTCCTTCAGGTAATCTTACCGGGCTTGCCACCAAGGTGCTTTATCAGAGTGATGTAACTGAGCTTAATGTGACGACCTCAGGCAGTGCAGATTTTGTGATAGTTCCGCGTGAAAATACTGAAAATTCACAAGATGCAATTAATCCTGCTCTTATTAATCTGAGCAATTATCCCAATCCTTTTAATCCCGTGACAACAATCAGCTTCGATTTACCTGAAGCGAGCATGACCACCTTGACAATCTATAACGTGAGTGGTCAGAAAGTGGCTACTCTGGTTCAGGATGAGCTAAGTGCTGGAATTCACAACATCAGTTGGCAGGGCAAATCAGAATTGGGGACACCGGCAGCCAGCGGAATCTACTTCTATAAGCTGCGTTCAGGAAAATATACAATTACCAATAAAATGGTATTGATGAAATAGTGTCATATACCTACGAATTCATTATATAGATGAATCAGGGGTACAATAATCAAAGGGGGACTGCGTTTCAGTTCCCCTTTTTTTTGTTTCCACATCTTTATCTTGACTGTAGTACTTTGAGAAATTCGATTGGCTTGCTGGTTATGTTAGTGAGATACATATTTTGCAATTAATAGGGATGAAAGCCAGGGTAATTCATTAATGGTGCAATCAGCAGAAAAAAGTGAAAGGAACTAAAATAATGATAGTAAAAATATTGTTCTTGATCATTGTTTTGTTATCAGGAGGATTAGTTATGTCAGAGAATTTAGAAATCATAAAGTCAACTAACGATATGGAGGAAGGCTTTATCGGGGTTGAAGGGGGCAAAGTCTGGTATAAGATTTTGGGAAAAAATAGAGAATCTGACCCGCTTCTGATCCTGCATGGTGGTCCGGGAGCATCGCATATATACTTGAAGCCTCTGGAAAGGCTCGCCGAGGCCCGACCCGTTATCTTTTATGATCAGTTAGGTTGTGGCAATTCCGAAAGACCTGAGGATGTCTCGTTCTGGACTATTGATCGCTTTGTGAACGAGTTGCATTTGGTGCGCACTGCACTGGGATTGAAGGAGCTACATATACTGGGACAATCCTGGGGTTCAACCCTGGCAATAGAATACATGATCACAAAAAAGCCAGCCGGCGTGAAATCTCTAGTACTCTCTGGTCCTTTGCTCAGTGCTTCACGCTGGATTGCAGACCAGCAGGAATATATCAAACAATTATCGGAACAATCAAAGCAAACAATCAGGCATTGTGAAGAAAATGGAGAATATGGTATTCCCGAATACCAGGAAGCGATGATGGAATTTTATCAAAAGCACGTTTGCCGTCTTGAAATTTGGCCCCAATACTTGAACGAAGCATTTGTCGATATTAATTTAGAACAATATAATTATATGTGGGGTCCCAGTGAGTTTACGGTAACAGGCACTCTCAAGAATTACGAACGGTCAGATGATCTGAAATATATTAAAATTCCAGTTCTTTTCACCTGTGGTGAATATGACGAAGCGGCTCCATCTACAGTAGAATACTATCAGAAAAGGCTTCCAGGTTCTAAACTTTATATTTTAAAAGATGCCTCTCATGAGCATCATATTGAAAAGACGGCAGAATACTTAAATATCGTGGGTGAATTTCTCCAGAACAATTAAACAGACAGCAGTGGTAACCGGCAGAATTAAGAGAGATCACTTGGTTTGTCTGGTTTGATTCTAGCTGAAATATAAAAAAATATTCATGTTCTAATCAGCGAAATTTATTCAAATCTTCCTGTTTCGAAGAATTCATTAATTTCCGGGATATTGGCATTTGTGGCATCTTTGAGAGAGCCTTTATAGAGCAATTTCCCTTTATGAAGGAAAATGATAGAATCAGCAATTCTGTGAATGCTTGCTAATTCATGTGTAACGATAACGATGGTCATATTGAGTTTTTCTTTAAGATTAAGGATGAGTTTATCGAGGGCATAGCTGGTGATGGGATCGAGTCCTGCTGAGGGTTCATCGCAGAACAAGAGGTCGGGGTCAAGAGAGATAGCTCTTGCTAGAGCGACTCTTTTTTTCATGCCGCCGGATAATTCTGAGGGTTTAAGGAATTTTGCATGAGAGAGGTTGACCAGTTTGAGCTTGAGATCGATGATTTTATCAATAATCTGGGGTGGCAATTTAGTGTGTTGTTCAAGTGGAATAGCGAGGTTTTCTGCAACTGAGATAGAATTAAGGAGTGCACCTCCTTGGAAAAGGACACCCATTTTTTTTAGCATAAGGTTATATTCGGGTTCATCCATATTAGTGATTTCCTGGTCAAAAATTTTCACAGAGCCGGCATATGGTTCATGTAGTCTGAGGATATTTTTTAGGAGAGTAGTTTTACCACAGCCGCTGCTACCGAGGATCACAGTGACTTCTCCGGTAACAAAATCGCAACTGATGTCATCGAGAACAGTAGTTTCACCGTAACGGGCAACGAGGTTTCTAACTTCGATAATATTTTTTTTCATATTAGTAATAGAAGATAAGGCTATTCAGGGCATCCAGCACAATGATCCAGAAGATGGAAGCCACGACGGATGCGGTAGTTACTTTTCCCACGCCTTCGGCTCCGCCTTTAACATTCAGTCCATAATACACGCCAATGATCACGATAACCCAGGAGAAGACGATACTTTTACCGATAGCGATAGAAAAATCTCTAAGTGAGACGACATCAAAAACTCTTGACCAGAAGAGCCCGGGTGTAATATTCAGATAAGTGAGTCCGATAATGGCCCCGCCGAGAATACCCACAAACATTGAAAGAGTAACCAGAAGCGGCATACAGACAGTCATAGCGTGGAATTTGGGTACTACAACGAATCTGATAGGATTAAGAGCCATCATTTTGAGTGCATCAATTTCTTCAGTGACCTTCATAGTGGCAATTTCGGAGGCGATAGCAGAACCGCTTCTGCCTGAGACCATGATCGCTGTGAGAATGGGTCCCATTTCCGAGATCATGGTGATTGAAATAAGGTCAGCGAGGTAGATATCGGCGCCAAACTGTTTAAGTTGAGCAGCGGATTGCAGAGCCAGGATAAGCCCTAGAATGAATGACAGCAGTGCAATAATGGGTATGGCATCCATGCCGATAAGCAGAATTTGCTGGGTCACGGAATATTTTCTTTGTCCTTTGTGATTAAAAATGCCTGCAGCGGACCAGTACAAGATATCAGAAAGCAGGTAGGCCACATCTTTTGCGCGTTCAATATTGTTATAAATGAGATCACCGGTTCTTTCAAAAAATCCAGGCATTTCAGGTTCAATAATTACATCGTTTAGGTCGCCCTGGAAAGTTTTTATAGTATTCTCGATTTCAGTTGGTATATTTACTATTTTAGCGTGAGTGGCTTGTGATTTCACATAGTCAATAAAGACCACGCCGGAGCTATCGATAGTTTTCACTTGATTAAGATCGATAAAATTTACCTTCTTTTTCACAATATCAGAAAAGTTTTTCACTAATGATGGGACGGTTTCTTTATTAAGGTCACCATCAAAAAAGAGAGTATCATTATCAAGCTTCATCATAATCAGCGTAGCAGATATGTAAACCGGAGGAACAGTGTCTGTTGCGTGATAATTTTATCATCATTAGCATCCGCATCACGAGAATAGAATTTCAGTCTGTAATCGAGTGAAATATATCTGAGCAATTTAAAATTGAAGATATTTTCAAATTCCATGGTATAATTTTTTTCACTATCGAAAGGGAAGAGGAAATCGGCAGAGAGCGAGTAATTTAGGTTTCTGAGGATTCTCAGGTCTCCCACTAGAGATGCTTCAATTCCTTCGTAATAGCTGGATTCATCCTCGGTATATACTTTATATGTGATAGCGGGGTCTACGGCGTTATCAGTCCAATCACTGGAATATGAGTAAACATCATTTCTGAGTTCCTGTCGGAAGCCCAATCCGGCTCGGAGGTTCATATCAGCCCGGTCTGTATCCAGGAACTGGTAGTTAATGCCAAATCCTTCTTTGAGAGATACGGGCAAGAGCGGGGGAGCAGTTTCTACAGAATGAACATTAGAGCCGGAGCTGATAGTATCTCCTTCAGCGGAAACCTTGATATAATTAAGGTCATAGGCTCTTGCGGGGAAGAAGTGAGTATTAAGATCAAATCTGCCATAGAAGCCGAAGGCAGAAAACAGGTTAAAGATAAGAGTGTTTTTAAGGTCAAAATCGTCAAGGTCGACTCTAAACTGGCTATAGTCCACGTCTTTATTCGTACCAATTTCGATCAGGTTTTTCAGGGTATATCTTAATCTTCCCATTTGGTAAAAGGCAGTATTATCAATTTGGGCATTCATATTGATAGAGAGCTGGGTTTCATTTACTTTTTCGGAATTATCGGTATTAAGATTAACATTCATATGGACGGCACTACCGAGTTTCCAATTAGAATCGCGTAATTGAGAATCAGTTTCGTTAAGAACTCCTGCCCCGATGAGTGAGTACAATCCGGTATCTTCATCTTCCTCGACTATCAGCGTCAATCTCTGGCTGGAATTTTCTAGCACTTCTATGGTAGTGAAATCACGGTAGGTATTAAATGAGGCATTATTAAGTGTAACTTTGTAAGTGCCCGGTTTGAGTACGCGGATATTTGGTTTTTCACCGAGGTTTATATCTGCAGGATAATCGATGCCGAAATCAAAACCGGTTTCGTTATCAAATAGAGTGAATCCTGTTTTCACGTAGTTCCGCTGTTCATCCATAACATCCACGATGAGGCAACCCCAATCGGGTTCGACACTATATCTCCAGCGTGGCTTAACATTTACTTCCTGAGTCATCATTCCGGCTTCTCTAAGCGTTCCATATCTAACTTCATAAGTGCCTTCGGGTAGTGGGAGTTCTTCGCCCATTCTGGCGCTGCCGACTTCATTGCCGGATTCGTCATAGGTAAAATAGAAAGGTTCATTTTCTTCACCAGAGAGATTTGGCAGATACAAAAGCCCAATACCTCTATTATCAACAGTAGTGGAATCGCCGATCACTTTAGCGGAGTAATCAATTTCTTCATATCTTTGCAGACTACTAAGCTCGGTACGAGCTGGATCGATAAATCCTGTGAGCGTATTAAGGAATCGGGCGGTAAAATTATCAGTTTCCTGCAGAATCATTTCATTTATCAGTTGGACAAAGGTTTCCACATCGCCGTGATTAATCCTTGCAGTGCGGTCTATTCTATAGCTAATATCCAGATTTGGGATATTCTTATCAGCTTCATTCATTTTCTGGATGTAGAAGACCATATTCAAGTGTGCTTCAGAGAGGTAGGCAGTTTCATAGATTTCCAGATTGTTAATTTCGAGGCTTATCTGATAATCGGGGACATCATTTATCAGGTTTCGGTTAACATTTTCAAAGATATTGTATCTGGTAATTCTCGTAGAGACCAGGTCTTGGATGGCGTCCTGCAATCTGATACCCCAGAGGTGATAATCCAAATATCTGATTTGTGGGCCATAGTGTCTTTTTACTATCTGTTTACGAGAATAGGTATGAGCGATCTGGGCATTTTGAATGAAGACCGAATAAGGCAATGGCGTATCCATAAAAAGTTCTGCTCGTTCATCTCTATCATTATAATCAAAGATATAGTAACTTCTTTCGATGCTTTCATAAACGGAGCACCCTGCGAGAGTGATAATAATAAATGCAAAAACGATAAATTTATAATTTTTCATATCCTACCTGCCTTAATTACTTCTGCTTCTCAAAAGCAGTGTGGGGTCTTCAGAAATGCGTTGTGAGAAGTCTTCCAGATAATAGGCTGCTTCTCTGAGTGATTCAATAGTTTCCGTAATATTTACCTGGCTTCTGACGAAAGTAAGATCTATCTTTCTTGCAGTTTGATTTACCTGCCGGATAGTGTTATTAAGTTCCGTGACCATTTCGTGGAGTTGCAATCCAGCCATTTGTGATGAAACAGAGGTGAAATTATCAATCATAGTATCGACTTTTGCAGATTGGACAATATCATTAATACGAAACAGCATTTCATTTGTAGTTTGCAGCATCTGGGTGAGTTCTGCGGTAGTGCTATCCAGATTGACGATCACATTATTTACCGGCTGCCTGTTATCTATAAGAATATGGTCTAAGCTTGCAAGGATGGAGGCAAATTTAAGCTGGTTTTCCTCGTCAGTGAGAACGAGGATATTATTCATAATCATCTCCAATTTTTCTGCCATCACTTCCGCTTTGCCGGTTATATTATCAAGAAGAGAAACTCCGGGCTCAATCTGGCTGCCGGGCTCAAGCAGCAGAGCCTCATTTGTGCCGCCGGATAATTCGACAATTTTTAGCCCGGTAATACCGACCAGAACGAGGTGTGCCTTCACGTCTGCTTTGATAGGAGTGCCTTCGGTAACGCTGATTTTCACGATTACCTGAGTGATGTCATCCGTAGATATTCTAATGCCATCCACCTTGCCGATTTCAATGCCGTTATATCTCACCTGTCCGCCCACCTGCAAGCCATTAACCGAAACATCAGAAAATGTGATATAGTAATAATCCCATCTTTCCATCAGCTTATCACCTGCAATGAATATCACAGCCATAATGAACAGCAAAGACATAACTGTAATAAAGATGCCTAACCGAACTTTTTGTGCTTTACCTACCATTTTAACTCCCGTTCCCTAACACAGGGAGGTTATTATATCTACTGTATTTTTACCGATCATCGATTATAGTGTCAAGAAAAAGATTAATACTCCTGGCATACTCTCGAAATTTATTTGTCAGTTTGGAATATTAAACTTATGAAGTTATTGGTCGTCACCATTGCGAAGTCAACTATATTTTCAGCCCAACTCCGATTTCGGTGAGAATACACCTCATCTACGTTGGGCTGAAATAAGCAATCATATCTTGTTTCCATCTTTA
>CAZRXY010000144.1:0-15966 GCA_964604155.1 uncultured Candidatus Cloacimonadota bacterium
GTGAGAGGAGTTAAAGATTCTGCTCATATAAAAGGTCTGGCAGTTGACATCGCAGTTCAAGATAACGCAGCTCGTCTCAATATCCTCAGGGGTCATATCATGGCTGGCTTCCGTAGAATAGTTATCAGCAAAGATTTTATCCAGACTGACATAGACAAGTCCAAACGAAACAACATTTGGCTTTATGTGGATAAATAATGCTTCCCATCGAAACGGCAACTGCAATCTCAATCCTTAATCTGAACCCTGATGACAGGATAATCAAGCGTCCCTAAACAACAAAGCCATTTCACCGAGTATCCTGAAGGTCTCAAGTTCGTATTCCTCTAAGACAATAATATCGTACTCCTGATTCAGCGGTCGCAGGATGACTCGCTTCTTCTCAGCATCGAACTGCACTCTCTTGAGCATGATACCCTCCTGTGTCCGGCAGTTACATATTTTACAATTTAAATTCAGCATATCCAATTTCTCATGGATAACTACAAAATCTCCATCTGAGATTCTCTAATGCAAGTTATTGTAAAGTACTCCAAGTATGCAATATAATTTTTTTCTGATCGGATAAATATGCAATAATGTAATCATTGTAAGTTTAAAATATTAAAGGATTTATGTTTTTTAAAGGCTAGTAAAAATATGATTGAAAGTGGTTTAAAAAATGCGAAAATTGAAATCATGCTATTACTTTATGAAATTTTAGGTATCACTTTCTTCAAAAAAAAATGGCGGGAGTGACGGGACTCGAACTCGCGACCTTCTGCGTGACAGGCAGACGTTCTAACCATCTGAACTACACCCCCGCTTTGGGATATTTCTGCCTCACATTCCTGCGAAGCTTGGTAACCTTCGTAAACTTCTGAAATCATGTCAATATATTTTTTTTTATTCGGATAATAATAATATTTAGCGGCTCTTGATAAAAAAACCTTATAATCTGGAAAATAAGGCTTTACATAAATTGCACGGCAAAAAGAATAGCAAATAAAAATTTTAAGGAGCAAAAAATGCCGGACAGGATAATCAGGGGTACTGCGGGAAATGGGCAAATCAGGTTCTTCGGCACAGATTGCCTTCACACCGTGCAAAAAGCCCAGACCATCCATAATTTATCAATCACGACCAGCGTGCTAATGGGCAGGCTCCTGGCAGCAGGCTTGATGATGGGCATCAACCAGAAATATGACCAGGAAATGATTACGATAAAAATTAATAGCTACGGCAAAGTGAAATCCGTTCTGGTAACTGCAAATAATCAGGGCAGGATAAAAGGTTACATTGATAACCCCTCGGCTGAAATGCCTCTCACTAAAGCCGGCAGCATAGATGTAGGCGGAATCTTAGGAGGTGGCAGCCTCACAGTTATCCGTGATTTACACACAAAAAGCCCCTATTCGGGGAGTATTGAACTGCAAAATGGTGAAATAGGCACGGATATCACCTGGTATTTTAGTCAATCGGAGCAAACGCCCACTTCCGTAGGACTGGGTGTGCTCATAGAGCCTGGTGGCAAGATCAGGCAGGCTGGAGGTTTTATTGTCCAGCTCATGCCCGAAGCGGATGAAGAGGTTATCGATATACTGGAGACTAATCTGCATAACTTGCCAAACTTCACTGATCTGCTGGATATGGGTTACAGCCTGGAAAAAATCCTGCAAAAGGTCATCCTCACTAATCTCGCCCCAAAAATTAATGATGTTCTTCCTGCATTATATTTCTGCCATTGCTCTAAAGCAAAATTTGAGTACAGTCTCCGCCTGCTCGAAAAATCCGATCTGCAGAATATTCTGGAAAAAGGCGAAGACATCGTGGTGAAATGCCACTTTTGCAACAAAGAATATCACTACGATAAAGCCGATATGAAAAGGATGATTGCAGAATGCAAAAAATAGATATCTCATCACTTCCCGGTGCTGCCTCGCTACTTTTTTTAAGCAGCATACCTGCACTTTGCCCACAGTTATAATTCAGGAGCATAGATGGGCATAAGAGCAAAAAAAGAACTCGGTCAACACTTTTTAAAGGACAGAAATATTGCTGCCAAAATCGCCGGATTAGGCAATATCACCCCCAAAGAACCAGTATGGGAAATTGGTCCCGGCAGAGGAATACTCACCAGTGAATTACTGCAATTCACAGATAATATCACCGCCTTTGAAATTGATGAAGAATTGTATCCGCTTCTGGAAGAAAAATTCGGCAATAGCATTAATCTCATAAAAAAAGATGTTCTACGAGTGGACTGGGACGATATGCGGGGGGCAGACAAGATAAAGATCATAGCCAATATCCCCTATCAGATCACCTCACCTCTCATAATGAAGACTATTAATTTCCGGGAAAACGTCTCCTGCGTGGTTATTATGATCCAGCGTGAAGTCGCCGAACGCTTACGTGCCAGACCCGGATGCAAGGAATACAGCTTTTTATCTATCAAAACTCAGTTCTACTTCGAAGTAAAATATGAATTCACTGTTAAACCACATCTCTTTTTCCCACCCCCCAAAGTGGAATCTGCAGTAGTGAAATTGATCCCGCTTCCAGAAATCCCCGAACTGGCAGATGCGGCAGAATTCTGGAAAATTGTGGATACTGCCTTCCGCAGTCGCCGAAAAACCTTGAGGAATAATCTTAAATATATCTTAAATAACGAAGAAATAAAGAGATTAGAGAAAGATACTGCCATAGAACTCAGCCGCAGAGCAGAGACCTTATCTATCTCAGAATTTGTCGATATCTATAATCTCATCAGATTCCTATGATATCTTTTTTCTCCCAGGGCTTATTCAGGTGATATTGCAATACTATCCTGTCCTTGCCCTCCAATCCATCGCTGATCCTATCCTTGTATTTATCCATCACCAGATAATCGGTAAATTTTAGATTCGTCGCCTTTGCCACTCTGTCTATCAGCTTTATCCCGCCTCTAACTATCTCCTCATCCGTATGCTCCATCAGGTTTGTATTGCAAACAAGCTCCGTAACCTTAAGGCGTGAAGAAAATTCCAGAGTTTCCAGCATATAAATGATCCCCTCATAATCTGAGGTAAATGGTCTTTTTGTATTGATCACTACCTTTAACTGATAGCCTCTTTTTTTTATATTATTCACATATCGCGCCAGCGTCCGGCATCCGGCAGGATCACCACCCACATCCAATACCGGTATCCGGTGGTATTCTTCTACTGCCCCCATAATCCGAGGTGAAAGCATTGGCACGTCTGCATGAGCATATCCACCTTCAGGCGCTACCACTATTATACCATGATGAGCAAATTCGTCTCGCACTTCACGACTGCGAAAATAGGGATTCACTACATCCATATCCACCAGTGTAACCCGTTTTCCGCTCTGCTTAAGCTCCCACGTATAATTTATGGCATATTCGCTCTTGCCACTTCCATAAGCTCCTATAATCACGATTACATCATTATCCATCATCGCTCCTGTATCACTTCTCATGCCAGCTTCTAATCCCCTGTCCTGATGT
Organism: uncultured Candidatus Cloacimonadota bacterium; assembly: GCA_964604155.1. Lineage (GTDB taxonomy): Bacteria > Cloacimonadota > Cloacimonadia > Cloacimonadales > TCS61 > Stygibacter. The sequence goes on from CAZRXY010000144.1 coordinate 3,491, forward strand.
CAACCTTCCCTTTTTTCAGAAACTATCACATATATTTTGACAATATAATGCTTAACTGCAATTTTGCTAATTAATGGAGCTTATATGAAAATGAGAATAGTAGTTATCTTGCTGATGATATTGATCATAAGTAGATTAGCAGCAAATGAAATCAGTCTTAATTTCTTTATTCACCCTCAATTTGAGGTTAATGATCTGGAAGCTCTCGCTTCCGAATTACGCCAGGCTACTATGGATAGCTGTATGAGCCTTAATATCTACGCCGGCGAGATTATCCTGCCCGCCGCAAATGATAGCCTCATTATGCAATATCTGCACAATCTCCCCGGAATACTTTTCTCTCCAAACGATTTCCTGCATCATCATAAATTGCGCTTCCCCAGTTTTGGGCTCCTAGCTGCCAATATAGCTTCAGACAGCGTTACCACGCTCAAAAAATTCACTATAAAAAATGATAGCATCCGCATAGGCATCTTTACTATCTATACACCTGATCTGGCTGTTAAAAAACAATTCGCCCCCGGCGTAAATTTTGATGCCAATGTCTTTAAAATCGCAAAAGAACAGGCTCACCTCTTAAGAGAAGCCGGCTGTGACCATATTATTCTACTCACTTCGCTCAGCCGCGCTGTTATTTATCACCTTCAAAAAGAGATTGATCTCGATAGCATTATCAGTTTTGATTATATTACAGAAAAAAACAGCCCCCTGGAATTATCTGAGGGCACAAAATATTACTCATTTTCCAGCAAAAACGGTAAATTCGGCAGATTAAAAATTAGCCTTGAAAACACGGAAATCAAAACCGATTGGCAGGAGATATACTGGGGCGATGCAAGCAGAAATAGATAGCTATACCCGCTTTCTTATCTCGAAGGGTTCATCACAGCACACCCTGACGGCTTACTGCGGTGATCTTGCCCAGCTCAGCGGATTCCTCGTGAAATATTTCCCCAATGGCATTATTGACCTCTCAAAAATCGAACGCCTCTTTTTACGCGATTTTCTTCGCTGGCTCAAAAACGAAGGCAGGTCAAATAGAACCCTCGCCAGAAAAGCTGCCACTCTTAAAAACTTCTTTAAATTCTGCCTTAACCAGGGATATATCACCAAAGACCCTGCCCAATACCTCAAAATCCCCAAATATGAAAAAAAACTGCCTATGTTTTTCACTGAGCAGGAGATGCTCGATATCCTTAGAATTCCCGATCTCAATACGATCGCTGGCATCAGAGACCGCGCCATTTTGGAATTAATGTATTCCTGCGGACTGCGAATCAGCGAAGTGGTCTCACTAAAAATAAATAATCTGGATTTCCATAACCGCATCATCAAAGTGATGGGTAAAGGAAAAAAAGAACGCATCATCCCCTTTGGCAAAGAATGCCGCAAAGCCCTTAAACAATACGCCAAAGTGCGACCGGATTTTCTGCCCGACCCTAAAGAAAAAACCTTTTTCCTCAATAAAAAAGGCTTGCCACTTTCTACAAACGATACACGCTACGCCCTGGACCGATATCTCCACCTGGTTGCCCAAACCAAAGGCTATACACCTCACAGCATCAGACACGCCTTTGCCACTCATCTGCTTGAACACGGCGCAGACCTGAAAGGAGTGCAGGAAATGCTGGGTCATGAAAATTTATCCACTACAGAAATTTATACTCATCTTTCACTGGAAGAAGTTAAAAAAGTGTACCGCCAGGCTCATCCAAGAAGTTTAGAAAAACCTAAAAGGAAATAGTATCATGAAAAGATTTTTGTTTTTAGTTTTTTGCCTGATTGCATTTAATTCCCAGGCTGAGGAACTTCTCATTGATAATTCCTCAGATAATCTGCTCACTGTCATAGAAGCTACTCAAGAAACCACAATTCTTAGATATGAGATTAATAAATTGCACCGCAAAACCATTGATATTGATGGCAAAGCTTATGATCTTTTAAGGCTAAGTGGCGAATCTATCTCCAGTCAAAAGGGAAAACCCTCACTCCCACTCATCAACCGAGCTCTGGTGATCAATAATCACAGCAGTATGATTGCAAAAATTACTGACTCTGAATTTCTGGAATTTCAGCTTGGCATTGCACCCAGTAAAGGAAAAATTGAAATCGGTACCGACCCCGCAACCATTCCCTATACCTTCGATGATATCTACAAAATCGATAGCTTTTATCCTGCAGATATTGTCCAGCTCTCTGAGCCTTATATTCTGCGCGATTTCCGCGGCATAAATTTTGCCCTCAACCCCGTGCAATATAATCCCACCAGCAATACCGTGAGAATATATACTTCCCTTGAAATAAAGATATTCGCGGACGGCAATAGCTCTATTAATACAAAATCCCGCCAGCCTTCTCAAATTGTGCACGACTACCTTCCCATCTATAAGCGTCATTTCATAAATTTTGCAGAATTTATCCGGCACTCACGCTATCCCGAAATAGATGAAATTCCCGGAATGATCCTGATTGTCTGCCATGAACCTTATATGGAAGCTATGGAACCCTTTATTGAATGGAAAAAACAAAAAGGTATCCACACTGAGATCATTGCCATGGCTGATATCGGCACTACTAATACTCAATTGCTCAATTATCTGCAAGCTGTTTATGATGAAGATATCGGTCTCACCTGGGTTCTATTTGTCGGCGATGCCCAGCATATTCCAGTGATCTATTCCTATTCCACCTACGCCGGCGATCCCTACTATTCCCAGCTTGAAGGTACAGATTATTATGCAGATATTATGGTCGGAAGATTCAGCGCCCAGAGTATTGCCGATGTAGAAACCCAGGTAGTTAGATCAATCCATTATGAACGCGATATCTATGAAGGTTCATGGCTGGAAAAAGCTGCCGGTGTTGCCTACAATGGCGGTCCCATGGGACAGCATTACGAAGGCGGCTGGGAACACATGAATTACATTCGTGATGACCTCCTGGCATACGGCTATAGTCAGGTAGATCAAATTTATGAGGGACAGGGCGGCACCACTCAAATGCTGGCAAATGCCATCAATGACGGCAGAGGTATCATTAATTATCTTGGTCATGGAGAAGATACAAATTATCACAGTATCCCATTCTATCAGGCTGATGTTTATAACCTGCAAAACGTGGGCAAGCTTCCCCTCATTTCTAATTGCGCCTGCCTCATCGGCAATTTTGCACCCCTCACCTGCTTTGCCGAATTCTGGCTGCGCGCAACTAACAGCCAGAACGAACCCATAGGAGCTATCGGCGTCCTGGCAAGCAGCGTATCTCAGTGGATCGGTGATCCCGAATACGGACAGGATGAATTTGTGGATATCATCTGTGCCGAAGAAAAACAGACTATGGGCGGTTTGTTCTATAATTGCATAAATTATGCCATGGAAGTCACTACAGAATGGGATGAATTTTCCTGCTGGAACGTCTTTGGCGATCCCAGTCTGGTTGTGCGAACCAAAATCCCTCAACAGATTAATCTCAGCTATATGCCCGCCATTTTTATGGGTTTACCACTATTTGAGGTCGATGCCGGTGAACCCAATATCCATGTCTGCCTTTCGCGCGAAGGCGAAATCGTTGCCACCGGCTTCACCGATGAAAATGGCTCTGTTTCTCTCGATCTCTCTAATGCTCAGCAAATCCCCGGTGAATTAATGATCACTGCCACGGGATTTAATAAAATCACCTCTTGGCAAACTATTCAGATGATACCACCTGATGGGGAATATTTATATATAGACTGCCTAAATCTGATTAGTGGCGATGACACCAGCATAGAAGCCGGAGAAATTGCCGGATTTGACCTGAATTTTACTAATTACGGCACCGATCTTGCAGAAAATGTCTATCTCGAAATGTTTATCGATGACCCCTGGCTTGAATTACTGACTAGCTACGTGCATATCGGCAATATCCTGCCCCAGCAAAATATTGATCTCCAGCAGGCTCTCAGCTTCCAGGTCTCCGATCTTATCGAATTTGCCCATCCCTTTAATGTGCAATTTGTCTTCACCACAAACGTTCAGGAATGGCATTACGATTACTGGTTCACCAGCTATGCTCCTAATGGTCTCTGGATGAATCCCTTTGAAATTAATCACGAACTCGTCGCCGGTGATATTGCCTCTCTCGATCTTTTTATCAGTAATTTTCTCGATGACCCTGTGGAAATTAATCTTAGAGTGCAAAAAATTGATGATAGAAGCATAGAAGGCTCATTTATCCAATGCGATACTGAATCATTCCTCCCGGGTGAACCTGCAATCTGGAATTTCACTGCCGACAATATGAGCCTTGATAATGAATGGATTTACGAAATTGAGCTCAGTTTCCCTCAAGCTGTTGATATTAAATCTGCCTCTCATTTTACGGGCGCTTCCGGCGGTGATATGATCACCGAAAGCAATCTGGGATATGGTGCAAGTATCATCTGGAACGGAATATCACCAAATGGCTGGGGATTTCTCCACAGCGGTGAATCTGCTACCTGCCAGATTGAAGCAGATATAGATTATCTTAATCTCGATTCCCTGATAGTCGAGTGGCGTCTTGCCGGCGATGGCTACGGTGCTGAGCCGCATCAGGTTTATGGCTCTATCCAGCTAAATAACCCCCTCTCCTGGATTTATCTCGATAATATCCACGAGGTTATCCCTGCCGCCGCCTTCTGCCATACGGTGATAGAATTAGATGCCCAATCACTCCTTCCCGGAGATTATCATTGCGAAATTGTGATCGCAGATTCTCGATTGGAAACCATTATACCTGTAAATCTTGTGGTTTTGCCGCTCACCTATCAGGATGATGATGCCATCTCTCCAGCCAATCAGCTTGCTGCCTTTCCAAATCCCTTTAATCCTCTGCTCCATATTGATTGCACTATTTCTGAACCCTCGGATATTATCCTTAATATCTATAACCTCAAAGGTCAAAAAATTGATACTGTCTTTGAAGGCTACAAAGGCTCCGGCACCCACAAATTCTCCTGGCAAGCTCAGAATTTTGCCAGCGGCATTTATCTGCTTCAGCTTAATACTGCCCGGCACTCCAATTTCCAAAAGGTACTGCTGCTCAAATAATCTATGAAGCTTCTCAGAAATATCGCCCTGCCTCTGGACTGCACGCCAGACCTGACTGCTGAGGTCTGCACGAAGCTCTCTCTCCCCCGCAGTCAGATTGTTGATTGCAAAATTCACAGACGCTCTCTGGATGCCCGTAAACCCGGACACCTTAAATGGCAATACACGCTTCTTCTGGATTTTGATTCCACTCCTCCAGATCATCCCGACCTGATAGATTTCCAGCCACCTCTGCCCTATATCTCTTCCGTTAATAAACTGCATAACCCCCACCCATTCATCATCGGAGCCGGACCCGCCGGCTTATTCTGCTGCCTCGGTCTGGTAGAAAAAGGACTAAAACCCATCATCTTCGAACGCGGTGAAGCTATTCAAAATAGAGACATCAAGATCAAAAAGTTCTTTTCCTCTGCCTCTCTTGACCCGGACAGCAATATCCATTTCGGCGAAGGCGGTGCAGGCGCCTATTCCGATGGCAAACTCACCGCCCGTAACCAGGATTATTACTCCTCCAAGGTGCTTAATTACCTCGTTCAATTCGGCGCCCCTCTTGATATCCTCTATAATGCCCATCCTCACCTCGGCACGGATAGCTTAAAAAAAATCATCGTCAATATCAGAGAGTATCTCATAAGTAATGGCTGTCAATTTGCCTTTGATCACTCTATGGAAGATTTGAAGATCAAAAATGGAAGAGTATATTCAATCTCGATCAATGGCTCTGTATATAAACCCGAAGCCGTGATTCTGGCTTCCGGAAATGCCGCGCGTGACCTTTTTGCCAAACTGGCTCACATTATTCCAATGGAACGCAAAGATTTCGCTGCCGGTTTCAGAATCGAACACTCCCAGGAATTTATCAATCACCTCTTTTACGGCAAAAATACAAATTTCACCTTAACAGGTGCCGCAGAATACCGCATTAAAACAAATATCCAAAACCGTAGCGTCTTTTCGTTCTGCATGTGCCCGGGCGGTATTGTTGTTAATGCTGCCACAAAAAAAGGCGCTCTTGCCACTAACGGCATGAGCTGGTCTGCCAGACAGGGTAAATTTGCCAATTCCGCTATTGTCACACCCATAGATAGCTCTCTCACCGGAAAAGATATCCTGGCAGGCATAAAATTCCAAGAAGCTCTCGAAACCAGATGCTTCGACGTCTCCGGCAATTTCTACGCCCCGGCACAACCCGCCTCAGATTTTATCTATAATATTAATACCTCTAACCTACACAAAAACACCTTCCTGCCCGGCACCACACCCTGTAACCTTAATTCACTGTATCCCGAAGCAATATGCAGCACTCTGCGAAATGCTTTAGCTTATTGGAATAAAAGATTTCCCGGCTTTGCTGATAATGGCATGCTCATCGCACCGGAAACCAGAACCTCCTCTCCTGTCCGCATCTTACGCAATAGTATCTCCTGGCAAAGCCCCGCTGCGGCTAACCTCTTCCCCATCGGCGAAGGCTCAGGATATGCCGGCGGGATTATCAGCTCTGCTGCCGATGGCTATAAATTAAGTGCTACTATTGAATTTTAATCTGTACACAAAAATTGCCCTTCTAAAAATTTGCCTTAGTTTGTTCATAAAGGAGATTATTATGAAAAGAAATTTTATAGTTATTGCTTTTTTGCTCTTAACCCTGGCTCTGATCGCAGACCTGGAAGTAGCTCCCGGAGTTAATTACGATATGGTGGGTCCCGCCTATTCCGGCGAACTGATTTACTTCGTCTCAGATACTCTTTACGTTACTAATACCGGCGCAACTGATGAATTTACGCTGCATCTGGAAACCAGCGAAATCCCTGCCGGCTGGAACGTTACCTGGTGCCATGATTATGAAGATGCCCTCTGTCATTTTCCCATTTTCCCCTGGACTTTTACCTTCATTCGCGATACGGTCATCCTAATAGACATTGCCATTGCCTATGAAAGCAGCCCGGGAAGCTTAGACCTTAGCCTCTTCTGGTCCGCCGGCAGTATTGATGATGTTGTCATGGATTTCACCTTCCGCACAGAAGATGCTGCCAATAATTCTACTGATGATGTCTGCAATATCGTTACACTTTCTCAGAACTATCCTAATCCCTTTAACCCTCAAACATGCATCAGCTTTTATCTCCCACAATCCGATGAGGTAAAAATGAATGTCTATAATATCAAAGGCGAATTAATTGCAAAACTTATCGATGAAAAAATGCCCGAAGGAAAGCACGAATTCGTCTGGAACGCTCTGAACAGCTTGAACAGACCAGTTCCCAGCGGCTTATATTTCTATCAGATCAGCACCAGCAATTCTTCTATCACACGCAAAATGATCCTGATGAAATAAATACCCCACCAATAACTCCCGCCGGCACGCCAATACTTGCGAATGGTCGATCGACCTTCGCAATGGTGACGACCAATAGCTTCATAAGTTCAATATTCCAAACTAACAAAAAAAAATCGAGGGTATGCCAGTGTTTTTTTACTTGACAAATCAATCTCCTTGATTGATAAGAAATATAGAATATTCGGAAGGTGATATCTTGAGAATGGGAGGTATAATGAAGCTAAGAAATATGACGTTACTGACTCTGATAATGATGGTATTTATGTTTATCACGCAAATTACAGCAATCCTGTTTCCCTCTATCAGTACTGAAACCAGCGGAACGACTTATCACTTGATCAAAGATTTTGCTGCTCACCTGATTCTATTAGGTTTCTTTTTGCTCGTCATAAAAGAATTCATACCCGATGATAGTGTTTCTTTCTATAATTCAGCTATCACTGTATCTATTGCCACCATTGCCCTGATGATTATCGGCATATTAAAAAATCTCTCAAACTTCTTCCCAAATTCAGAATTTAGTGGCGATACCGGCATCTACCTCACCGTTACAATTCATTGGGTATTCTCTTATATCCTGATTATTTTTCTGCTGCACCTTTTTATGCACTTCAAAAATAATAATCTGAGCACCTCCAAAAAAGCCGTCAGACCAGCACTGTTGGGCTCAATATTACTCTTTTGTTTACATTCTTTAGATATACTGAATTATTTCTATTTACGCGAAACAAATACCCTCTTCTGGGATTTCTCTTTCGCCAAATACCCCGCTCCGGCAATTCTGCTCCTCCTGCTTATCTACATCTCATTCTTCTTTTTCCTGAATTCATTCAGAACCGATCTAAAGAAAAACTAACCCCATTAAGTCCATTTTATCAACCACAAAATCTGGCACCCCCCTGTTTTTTTATATTTTTTCGTATTGCTAAATGCATCATAATATGTGAGATAAAGATTGCCGCCAAAGTCAACCATTGCGAACGTCTATCGACCATTCGCAAGGTTTTGGATGAGGCACCTTCTTCAATCTAAGTTACCTTGCGAATGGCCGATCGACCTTCGCAATGGTGACAACCAATAGCTTCATAAGTTCATTATTCCAACCTTAAATTTAATTTCGGGGGTATGCCAGATCAACCACGAAATTTCTTGACAGCAAGTCTGTCCTCATAAAGATAACTATTCTCTGAATAAAAAAGAGAGAGTAGCCGAGGTTCTCCTGTCATAATCTCTGCTACAGCCAAAAATATCAGGCGGCTTAGCCGCAAACCGGAGGCTGCAATGAGAATATTCGCCCAAGAGCCAATAATATAACGGTTAAGATACAATACAAAAAGGAGCGTGTTTTGCATCTAATCTACAACCCCGTCTTTCTGGAACATGATACAGGAATGAATCCTGAAAACAAAAAGAGATTGCTGGCTTTGCCAAACTTGATTGAGCAGGATATCATCAATGGAGAGCCCTATCTCAACCTTGTCCACACCCCAAATTACATCCAAAAAATTAAAAAAGCCTGTGAAACCGGCGGCTACCTGGATATAGACACGCTGGTATCTCGCGAAAGCTATAAAGCAGCTATCTATGCAGTTGGTGCCACTATTATGGCTGCCGAAACCGGCGGCTTTGCCCTCACCAGACCCCCCGGTCACCACGCCCATTCTGATCATTCCAGCGGCTTCTGTCTTTTTAATAATATCGCAGTCGCCACCCAAAATCTGGTTAATCAGGGAAAACGCGTACTTATCTTTGATTTTGATGGTCACTATGGCGATGGTACTGCTGATATTTTTTATCATTCGAACCAGGTGCTATTCTGGTCTATCCACCAGTTCCCCTATTTTCCCGGCGGCGGCGATGCGATAGATATTGGCAGAGACGAGGGATTCGGCTATACTATGAATATCCCGCTACCCTTCGGAAGTGGTGATGAGATATTTATGGATGCTGTTGAATCTTTTCTGCCGGTTGCCAAAGAATTTGAGCCGGATATCGTAGCCCTTTCTGCCGGATTCGATTCTCATCAATTTGATATGCTCACAGACCTGCGGATTAGCGCCAATACCTATTACAAAATCGGCAGGATTTTCGCTGATAATTTTAATAACGTTTTTGCCGCACTCGAAGGCGGCTATAATATTGCTGTCTTCCCGGATTGCCTACTGAATCTTCTGGATGGTATTAATAAAAAAGAACCTCGCTATAAAGAAAAAGAAACAGACTCTATGATCCAGGTGTATTATGAATATGAAGGTCGAAAAAGCCTGGTCACGCAATTGCTGCGAAATTTCTGGAAATCTATTTAATAAAATATAATAAAGGAGTTATTATGCTCACAAAAAAACTTAGCGCCCTGTTTAATCCAAAAGTTATTGCCGTCGTGGGTGCCTCAGCCAGACAGGGCACAGTCGGTAATTCCATTATGAGGAATATTGTCGGCTCCGGTTATGATGGTATAGTCTATCCCATTAACCCCAATCGCTCTAATATCCTCGGCGTGAAAACCTATCCAGACCTGTATTCGGTGCCAGATAAGATTGATCTGGCGATCATCGCTACCCCCGCTCGCACCGTCCCCGGTATAGTCGAAGAATGCGGAATGAGTGGCGTCTCAGGCGTTTTATTGATCTCTGCCGGCTTTGCCGAAATCGAAGGCGATGAAGGCAGGCAAATGCTCAAACAAATTTCTGCCACTCTCAAAAAATACAATATGAGAATGATCGGTCCAAATTGCCTCGGCTTCATCAAACCCTCCATAAATCTTAATGCCAGCTTTGCAAACCGTATGGCTCTCCCCGGTAAAATCGCCTTTATCTCACAAAGCGGCGCCCTCTGCACTGCTATTCTTGATTGGTCCGTTAATCAAAATGTGGGCTTTAGCCACTTTATCTCTATCGGCTCCGCAATCGATGTCAGCTTCCATGACCTTATCGATTATTTTGGCAGCGATCCCCAAACCACCAGCATTGTGATTTATATGGAATCTCTCACAGACGCCCGCAGCTTTCTAAGTGCTGCCCGTGCCTTCGCCCGAAATAAACCCATTATCGTCCTCAAAGCCGGAAAAAGCTCCGAAGGCGCCAAAGCCGCCATGAGCCATACCGGAAGTCTGGCTGGTAATGATTTCGTCTTTGATGCCGCTTTCAAAAGAGCCGGAGTCGTTCGGGTAGATACTATCGATGAACTTTTCCATATCGCCCAGTCACTCTCCATGCAGGGAAAACCCGCTGGAAAAAAAATCGCTATTATCACTAATGCCGGAGGACCCGGAGTTATTGCCACAGATACGCTCATAGATAGAGGTGGTGAACTGGCTCAGCTATCTGATGAGACTATCTATGAACTTAACCAGTGCCTCTCCCCTAATTGGAGCAAAAGCAATCCCGTTGACGTTATCGGAGATGCCAGACCCAAAGACTATGAAAATGCCCTGAGAATTTGCCTGAAAGATAAAAGTGTGGATGGCGTACTGGTTGTCCTCACGCCACAATCTATGACAGACCCCACTGAAACAGCTAATCTCGTTGCTCAAGTAGCCAAAAATTCTACTAAACCCATCCTGGCATCATGGATGGGGGCAAATGACGTGAAAAAAGGTAGAGAAATTCTGGAAAATAACAATATCCCCTGCTATGATATACCCGAAGATGCCATCAAATGCCTAATGCTGATGAGTACCTATGAACGTAACCTGAAATCACTTTATGAAATGCCCGCAGGGATCCCCAGCAGATTCGAACCCAATGTAGAGGATAGCAAAAAACTCATCGAGAGTGTTCTGAAAGATAATAGAAAAGTGATGACCGAATTTGAAGCAAAAAAACTCCTGGATAATTATCAGATCGCAGTCGTGGAAAATGGACTCGCTAAATCTGAAGATGAAGCCGTGGCTATTGCAGAAAAAATCGGCTACCCACTGGTTATGAAAATCGCCTCACCGGATATCCTTCATAAAACTGATGTCGGCGGCGTTATTCTCAATATCAGCGATAAAGATGAAGCACTCAAATCATATAGAAAAATCTTAGCCTCCGTAGCTGAAAGAATCCCCGAAGCGGATATTCATGGCGTCTTCGTCGAGCAAATGTCTAAAAGAAAATATGAACTGATTATCGGATGCAAAAAAGACCCGATCTTTGGTCCCACTATTGTCTTCGGAATGGGAGGCGTCGCTGTGGAAATCTTCAAAGATACCACCGTAGGTCTGCCACCACTGAATATGGCTCTGGCTATGAGACTCATTGAAGATACCAAAATATATAAACTAATCAAAGGCTATCGCGGTATGCCCGGCGCTGATATCAAATCTATTCAATTCCTGCTCTATAAATTCTCTTACCTGCTCACCGATTTCCCGCAAATCTCCGAAATTGATATCAATCCCTATGGCGTTGATGAACGCGGCGGAATCGTCCTCGATGCTAAAGTTATTCTTGATGATAATGTCGAAATAGATATCCATAACCCCTACAAACACCTCGTTATCTCGCCATATCCTTCGCATTATATCAAAGATATCGTTCTGAAAAATGATCTGGATGTTACTTTGAGACCCATCAAACCGGAAGATGAACTCATGGAAAAAGAAATGTTCTCTAATTTCTCCGAAAGAACTCAAAGATTCCGCTTCTTCCAGCTTATCAAAGATATCTCTCACGAAGAACTGATCCGATATACTCAAATTGATTATGATCGCGAAATCGCCATTATTGCCGAAGTTATGCACGATGGTAAGAAAAAAATGGCGGGCGTTGCACGGCTTATCGCTGACCAATATCTGGAAACTGCCGAATTTGCTATCGTAATTGCCGACCCCTGGCATAATATGGGACTCGGTAATAAACTCACAGACTACATCTTTAAGATCGCCGGAGAACACGGCATCAAAAAAATCTACGCCAGTATCCTCACTATTAACCACATTATGCTGCATATGTTCAGAGTTCGAGGCTTCAAAATGACAAAAGTCGAAGACGGATATTATGCCGAAATAGATACAAAAGATATCATCATTAAAGAAGAAGTATAATATAACTCCCCGAATTGCCTTTTCACCTCGGTGATCCCCC
>CAZRXY010000145.1:0-17992 GCA_964604155.1 uncultured Candidatus Cloacimonadota bacterium
GTTTTGTAGGATTAAATCCCAATCCAAGAAAATCAGGAACAAGTGTAAATAGGAGTTCGAATATATCCAAAAAGGGTAATCCCTATTTCAGAAAGATATAGTATGAAGCCCCTTCGCAATGGTGACGACCAATAACTTCATAAGTTCAATATTCCAGACTAACAAATAAATTTCGGGGTAATGCAAAAGAGAGAAATCAAAAAATATTGACATAATTACCGAGTATCGGCATATTAATCATATAAATAAAAGGTTGGGAGAAGTGCAAAAATTTATTGATAGCAGTGTTTTGTATAGAGGGCTGGCAGCGTTCATTCTGGCTGCCTTAGTTTTGGGCATAAGTGCCGATATCAGGCAGATATACGGACCAGACTGGCAGACTGTGAGCTATACGAACAGCACTACAGCCTATGGGCGAGTTACTTTAGATGGAGCAGAGGCGGTCTGCGAGGATATTATGGGTGTATTTATTTCCGGTGAATGCCGGGGCTGGCAGAATATTACTATTTCGGAGGGGCAATCTTATGTTACGCTGGTGATTAATGGAGAGATACCTGAATTAGCAGAATTCGTTTTATTCGCTGCAGACACAAATCAATTATGTCCCATTACCTTCACTACTTACACATCGCCCGGCAGCTCTATTGGCTATCCGCCGGATTTTTTACAACTTGAGGCAACAACTGAGGGGGCAAACACTCTTCCATATCTTGATATTCCCGCCCTGTTGCCTGTAGAAGCTTTCTCCGAATATACCTGGATTTATGGAGAAGATTTCTATGATGCGGATGGTGATATGCTTTTCCTGGAAGTTGGTTGTCCCGAATATTTTATAATAAGTGCGGCTTATCCTGACTGGCAGCCTGTTATTTACAGCGGCGTGACTGAGATGTTTGCAGAAATCAGCATCAATGGAGAGCCTGCTTCTGCCGGGGATATCGTGGCTGCTTTTGTGGGGGGAGAGTGCCGTGGTCTGGCTGAAGTGACTTTCTGGGGAACTATTCCCTTTGCCTCTATCTGTGTGTATGGCATCGCTGTAGAACCCGTGAGTTTCAGGATATATGATGTCTCAGGCGGCAGCACCTGGACAGCCCCATTACAGATAAATACTTTACCCGGGGGAATGCAGGGCTACCCGGGATTGCTGGATATCGCAGCAGACCAATTGGTGATAGAATCTAATCTTACGCTTAGTGTATATGATTTGCCACCACAGGATGAGATGCTCAGCATTTTGCTCAGCGATTATCCGCCTGTTTCGAGGATAAGATCAGAAACTCTACTAGCGGTTAGTTCTGCAAATTATCCTCCGGTTTTGAATCTACCTCAAGTTGTTTTTATGGAAGATGAAGAATATTTTATTGATCTATCAAATTACACAAGCGATGCGGGTGACGATGAATTTTTCTACCAGATTTTTAATAATTCTGTAATTTATGCCGATATCACAGACGCTGTTCTGCATTTGCAGCCGCCGCCGGATTGGTTTGGATCAGCTCAGATGACCGTGATGGTGAGTGATGAAGGCGGATTATTTGCCCTGGATACTCTTTTTATTGAGGTATTGCCGGTTAATGATCCACCGCAGCTAATGCTGCCGGATATGATCGAATTTATTGAGGATGAGGTAGGTTACCTGGATTTTAGCAATATGATTTATGATGCAGATGGTGATTTATTGACTCTGGAATTCAGTGAACCGCAAAATTTTATTATTCAGACTACTCCTCCACTCTGGGAGGTGACTACATATCAAAATTGGGCAACTGCCTACCTTAATATCACTGCATCAGGAGAGGACATTCTCCAAGGCAGCATTATCGCAGCTTTTGCTGATAACGAATGCCGCGGTGTGGCAGAAGTTACTGTCTATCAGAATACTAATTACGCCATTTTCCCGGTTTATTGTCAACAGCAGACAGCGGTTATCTTTAAAATCTATCTCCCGGAACAGCAAATTGTCTTATTTCATAACGAGCCAGTTATAGTTTATCCGCAGGTAAATCTTGGTTTCCCGCCAAATTACTACCAGTTGCATCTTGATCACAGTGAGAACTTGCATACTTATAATTTTATACCCGAGCCGGACTGGTTCGGCTCCGAGATTATCCAGGTTTGCGTTACCGATTCTGATAATACCATAGCTATTGGCGAGATAGAAATAGTATTTCTGCCGGTGCCCGACCCGCCTGATATTTTCACGCCCCAGGTGATACGCTTTGCGGCTGCAGCAGATGACTGGCTGGATTTTGGGGATTATGCCTCTGATCCGGACGGAGACGAGATTGAATGGCAGATACTTGATGCAGATGGATTAAACCTGTATTTTGAAGCTGACGTTTTACTTATAAATCCAGCTCCGGCAGAACCGGCACAACATAATATCCACATCAGGGCTGTTGACGAAACCGGGCTTTGCAGTGTGACGGATATTGATATAGAAATCATTACGGAAAGAAATATAAATAAGCAACTGACTGCCGGCTGGCACTGGATATCAATTCCTATTGGCACGAACCATGATCAGCCGGAATACCTTCTCTCATCATTAGAAAATTATACCGATTACCTTAAAGGTCTTTACGGTTTTTTATACTACTATCCTTCCTTTGGCTGGTGCGGATCATTGCTCCACCTCTCTCCGCTTAATTTATACAAAATCCATCTTTCTCAGCCTGCCTGCTTTGAGCAAAGTGGCTGGTTGCTTAACCCCCAGGAAACAGCCTTTGAGATAACTGCCGGCTGGAACTGGATCAGCTATCTACTGGACCAACCGCAATCAGTTAACCAGGCTTTGGCAGCTTTGGGCGATAATGGCTATTGTATAAAGCACCCTACCGGCTACGCACTTTATTATCCGGGCTATGGCTGGATAGGACCTCTACAGCAGCTTATGCCGGATAATGGCTATCTGCTCTACGCAAATGAAGCTGTCACTTTTTATTATCCTCAGCCACGGGCGGAAGAACAATACTTCACCGAAGAAAACACAAACCAAAATAAGCTCATCGCTCCTCACGAATACAGATTCACTGCCAGTTTAACAGTAGCAGTACCGGACTTTATGCCGGGAAAAAATGACAAATTGCTGGCGTTTTCTGCTGGGAAACTGGCAGGTTATGCTTCCTTCGCGGCAAATTCTGTCTTCGATCTTCGGCAGGAGCTGGGACATATTTTCTATTTCATAAATTTATATACAAATGAAGAAGAGCCGGCTGATCTTAATCTGCAGCTTAGCATAGCCGAAACCAGTACCACTATAGATTTTGCGAATTCCATTGCCTGGCAGCCTGATGATCTGATCGGCGATCTCGCAGATCCCTTGATCTTATACCGCGATGACGATCATCCCCAAAAAGAAAGCTCGGATGATCCCGAAGGAATTACGATTTTTCCTAACCCTTTTTTTGTGTATTCTCAAAGAAGCTCGCTGCAGATAAAATATCCCAGTAGAAATATCAAAACTGCACCGGTAGCCAGCATCTATAACCTTAAGGGACAAAAGGTCGACGACCTGATGCTCCAACTGAAGGATGGAGAAGGAATAATCACCAGTAAAAATGGCTGGCAATACCCGTCCGGCACTTACATTTTCTCCCTGATCTGTCCGGAATTAAACTACCAGACCAGACTGCTGATCATTAAATAAATCATATGTGAGATGCTATAATAGCCGAATCTGCTTAATCTATACTTCCTGATTTTTCCTTTTTGTGTAATAGATGATATCATTATGTCTCACATACTCTTTTTCCCCAAAAAGTTCTGCCGATGTCTGATTATCTGATTCAATTAAAACTGCAAATATCTCTATACCTTCACTTTGTAACCAGGCTTCGCAGAAATCTATCAAGCCGGAAGCGTGCCCGTGATGCCTGTAATCAGGATGTACTGCTAAACGATTTATCCAGCCCTTGCGACCATTATGGCTCACTATGGCTATTCCTATCAATTGCCCTTCAGCATACCTGCCAATAAATTTCGTGTTATCTTCCTTCATCTGGCGAAGTATGTTTTCATAGCTATCTCTGCCCAAAGGGCGGTGAGATAAACCCGCTTTATCCCAAAGCTCTATAATCTCCGCATATTCCGCAGAGGTTAATAAAACATACTTCCCTCTGTTTTGCATATATACTTCACTAATACCTGATTATTTTGCCATGATCATCTTGCGGATAAATACCTCTCTGTTTGTTCTTAACTTGTAAAAGTATATTCCGCTGGCACATGAATTTCCCTCACTGTCTTTGCCATCCCAGACAAAACTCTTTCTCTCCGATTTGGCAACCGCCGCATCTTCTATCAATGTAATCAGCTTCTTACCCTTGATATTATAAATTTCCAACGTAACTTTGCTATTGTAATCAAGCGTGAAACTTAGCTCGGTGGAAGGGTTAAAGGGATTAGGGTAATTGGGATGCAGACCATAAGTTACAGGCATATCCGGCGAATTATTATCGTCCTCAGGCAACGGGATAAATAATGCTATTGGCCCATATAGTTCTGTATTACTGGAATAATCCACGCTCTCAAGCCAGTAATAATAAAAAAGATCATAATCATAATCACACAAATCTATGTATTCGTATTGGGCTGCTCCTGCTATTGTGCCCTTACCCTCGATCAAGACAGAATTCATCTGCATACTCCCACTCGCCTGCTGCTCAACCGAACGATACACATTCCAGCCCGAATTATTGATCTCTGAAGCTGTCTCCCAATGTAATACAGGCACCTCTCCATCAAATACAGCGGTAAAACTGCTTAAAGTTACCGGCAGAGGATTATCAACATTATTTGCATCGTTAGGGATTTTGCCTGATACAAGTTCAAAAGACCAGAAAGAATCGAGATTTTTGTGAGCTCCATCATTGTTATCACTGGATGCATTTTCTGGAGTGAACGCCCACATATATTCGCTTCCGGGGGTTTCATCTAACATATTTCCGCATATATAAAGCATTTCCGGGTTATTCAAACTGGATAAGGGAATTTTCACTTCAAAAAATTCGTTAGAGGTATTTAAATTGGCTATCATATTATGCTCTGTTACATCGCCCCAGGATTCGCTATTATACTCTTTCAATAATAGCATTTCACCACTGGTATTCCACTGAAATTGGTAGTTAGCAGTAAAAGGTAGTGTTGGCTGCTGAGTGTTATACTGCAATCCAGTTGTCGTGCCTGTCCCCAATATGGGATTTATTTGCGGATCCGTATCAATGTAAAGGATAACCCATTTACTTGCATTATTCTCATCTAAAGCACCTTGTTGAAAGGCAAAATAAAAATTGCTTTCATCCCATGTGTACCACCAGTAGTTATTATCACCACTCGCATTTGTTCTCTCTGTTACAGTGCTGAAGTCGTTCTCACCATCAATTTCTATTGTATGATAAGTCTGATTTTGCCGATCAGAAATAGTGTAACTAAAGGGATTTGACGCAGAATATTTATGATCTAAGGTAAAAAGAGCTTCATCATCCCCCCATGGTGTTTCTGAGGTAGTAGTCATTGCATAAAATTTGACTGTAGTCCCTATACTCTGTCTGGGAATTGTAACACTCCAGTTTGAACTACTTCCCGAAGCTAATTCATTTGAACGAGTTGACCAATTATCTGTTGTGTAACACAAATAAACACTTTCTTCTGATACCTTTGATCCTGAAAGCGTGATTGTAATAGACATACTCTCATCTTGATATACGGTCACTGGTTCGGTGATATCTGAGATAGTGTTTGGAGCTGCACTTAACTTTTGTAAAACTGTTTTAGATGCTACGTAGTCTATGACGTGATAAAATGTAAAATGATAATACTTCCCTACTTCCTGATCAAATAGACAGTTACCAGTATTAGTGTTAAGCACGGTAGGATTATTAAGTGATATATTATCTCCCGAACCCCAATTATAAGTCCATTCCGTCCCTCTTGTGAATTTGTATCCAGAATCTCCTGAGCCATCACTGTATTCTATATATACAGCCCAAACATCATAATCACTGTCGAAAGACATCAGAGTTGTTCCCCGTCATTAAACTTACCACGCAGATAAATGTCATCATTTCTGATGGAATATCTCGAATTTGCCCATAGTCCCATTGATAGTATAAAAATAACAAAAATAATAAACTCTTTTTTCATTTGCACACCCCCTATATCACTTATCACAATTTCCGTTGTCAATATAATCAACTTAAATATTTCTTGTAAAGAATTTTTTTAATAATTCGGCAATACCCCAGATTTTTTTGTGCAGGGCTAAAATTACGGTGATGGAGGAGGAGAGGTGGGAAGAAAATGAATAGCTCAGTGCTTCAGCTCGGGGATTGATCGACCCTCTTAATCGGGATTTATCCCAGGATTTCAATGAGAGCCAGGCATACCCCTGTTTTTTTAATTTATCGTAGTTCTAATCAACTGGGAAAAGATGAATTAAGATGTATTGTTCTTGGTCGACCATCCCGGAGAGCTAACGCACCACCGGGAGGTCTCAATTGGGAGGTATTCAACCATCTAAGTTAAATCGGGGACGTGCGTTAGCTCTCCGCGATGGTGGCGACAAATTCTTTACTTAATCATTATTTCCACTTAAAAATTTATTACGGTGATATGCCAGAAATATCAGAGACTGCTTGATATAGTATTTTTTTATATTAGAAAGGGGGATTGCATCCATAATCAGGCAAAATCTTAAGAAAACAATAGAAAAATAGCCTGTGTTATGGGGTAGTGTTTCATAGGAGGATACGAAGTGTGGACTATGTTCGATTATAAAATGTAAAAATGGTAAAATTATGCTTCGATTATTACATGCAGTAAATTGATAAAAAAATAAAAATGATATGTATGCATATCTCAAAACGTTAAAAAATGTTACCAATGCTACTTAATCCGCATAAATAAGACAAATAGCCGGTAACATTATGGTAACAATTTATTTGAGTAGTCTATATTATTATGTATCATTTAATTATAGTTATCATAATATAGCAAAACCGCAATTCATAAGTTCCTGAAATTATTGGGACTCGGGATTCGGGACTGGGAATGCGGTAACCCAGAATTAAGTTCCTGTTTTCAGTTAGGTTTGTTCGTTTATCTGCAGCTACAGACAAAATCTACGACGTGGACGTCGTAGAACCCAGGGCTTCGTGTCACCAATCACTGAAAAGTGTACCGGAGAGGCGGGAGAAGGTTAGTGGCTGGAGGAAAAAAAATTGCTATGTAAGTGAACAGTGATGGGTGATGGGAAGTGAGAAGTGATAAGAAAATGGGTAGCCCTGTGCCTTCAGCTTGGGGTTGGCGATGCACTTTTCCTCTCATAATCGGTTTATATCGTTGGATTTATGTAGAGTGAAGCCGGTGGTTGGAGCTCGTGTAAGTCCCTTTTCCATACGTGTAAGCATATCCTCAAAAATCTTTTGGTTCAGGATTGAGGAATTAAAGTGCCGGGTATCTGATAAAATTTTCCGAGGCAGCCTGCGTAAGTCTATTATTGCGAATTATCAATGAGTCCGGTTGATTGAATAAACCGGAGGGATGTGCTGATTTATTGTAATCAGAAGGAGATAAAAAAAGCCCCTGTTTGAGCAGGGGCTTTAGTATTAGAAGGGCAAAAATTATTTCATTAGAACCATTTTCTTTGAAGAGGTGAATTTGCCGGAATCCATTTTGTAGTAATAGATTCCAGAGGAGACTATGTTACCTCTGTCATCGGTACCATTCCAGACAACGGAGTGGTTTCCGTATGTCAACACTTCATTGATCAGAGTGCGAACTTTTTGACCTTTCACGTTGTAAATAGTGATTTCTACGGGAGCATCTTCTGCAAGAGTGAAGGCAATAGTAGATTCGGGATTGAAAGGATTGGGATAATTGCCTGTGAGAGAGGTGATGGCGGTAATACCTTCGTCGTTGCTGCCTGGTACGTAGGTGAATGATCCTTCGATTGGAACGGATTCGCCTTCCGTATAGAGAGCGGTAACGCCCACATTATAGGTATCACCTTCCACAAGGTCTTGTAGCAGGTATGATAAATCGGTAGTATTTGCCACTAAATCGCCATTGAGGTAGATATTGTAGCTTTCAAGGGGTCTCATAACACCTTCGCTTACGGTAATCTCATCGAGATCGACATAAAACATATCTGAGCAGCTAAAGTGGCGGAAGGCGATGTAACAGGTTCCTGTAAATCCGGCAGTAGAGACATTACGTTCATACCAATTGCCTTGATCGCGAGAGCCTTTGGGTAGAATCTTATTTTCATAGTTACGTGCGGTGAGGGTTTCCTGGAAGAGGAGTTCAAAATCTGCCGGATCGGTACCGGTTGTAGAAATATAAACGCCGTAGTGTTCGGCAGCCCAGGCATTATCCTGAGCGCACACGTAGTAGGTGATCATGGCATCGAGGCTAATATTGACAGCGGGAGAGATAAGCCAGTTATCAGGTAAGAGTGCTCCGGGTCCTGGGGGGTTCAGGTAGGAAGCAGAATATGCAAGTCCATCACCTTCGTAAGCTCCCAGACCTAATGCTCCGCCATCGTCCCAGGTATAGCCATCATTATCTTCATCGAGGAAGAGCCATCCGGCTGGTGGCCAGGTTTCAAAGCCTTCGTAAAGCAGATCGCCACCTGTTCCGGGAGGATACCAGGTAAGGTGTCCATTATCGAAAATCTCCAGTCCCACAGGGGGATCGAGGATTAAGCTGTTATTGATGGTTACTTCTATAGTATTTGAGGCATTAGATTCAGTGGTATCATATACGGCAGTCACAAAATATTGATAGACGCCATCGGCGAGGTCCAGGTCATCGTACTGGCGTGCGTTAGTATCTTCGAGGTAGGCAATTTCTGCGGCATCACGATAAACTTTAAAGCCAAGCAGGAGGCGGTCTCTCAGAGGTGTGCTACCCAGATTTCCCAGGCTGAGGAATTCATTTGTCACTTGAGCAACTTCAATGATTTCCGGGGTGTTATGGCGTTGCATTACTCTGCCATTGGCAGTAGCCTGGAGGTTCCAGTTAAAATCCAAGCCATATCCGCTCAACGGGTCCCAGCCTGTTCCCAAACTGATCATATCACCGAATCCGGCGACAGCAGGTCCTGCATCACACCCGGCAGGATATTCCTCGGCGGGCTGATTGTTGCAGCTATAACCAAACCAGAGTTCACTTGTAGCATTAATGATAATGGGATCATCAAGGACGATATCATTCCAGGCTTCCATTACAAGCCCTGTGAGTGGTTGAGAAAGAACTTCATTAGCGGCATTTTCTCCGGTCCATACTTTCAAGGTATAGGAAGTGTTAACGCCACGAGCATAAAAGCTGATCATTGTGATGGGCATATTGTGATAATTTACCAATTCAGTGGGTGTCCAACGACTGGCAACTGAGAAATTTCCACCATTAGTGAGACCAATACCGTCATTATTGATACCATCGTCCCAGGCGAGGATAACAGGGTCACCGCCGCCACCAGTACTATAATCCCAGGTGAGATGGACATCATCATCTGTGACAGTATAATCAAGATTTGAGGGAGCTTGAGCAGAAGATGCGCTGCCTTCTATATCGATAATGAGGCTGCCGTTATACAAGGCATGTCCACCATCGCCGAAGCTATCTTCAAAAAATAGTATCCATTCACCCATACATGGCTGAGTGACAAAATCAGCAATTTCAAGATCAACTGCATTTGTACCACTGGCAAAGCCATCGGCTATCATAACAGTGGTTCCTTCGGGCGAGGTAATCCAGAGAGAGCCTTCAGAAGGATAATTATCGCTGAAGAGATTACCTGTGATACTCATGCTGATAATTGCAGCCTCTTCTTCTATAGTAATGCTTGTCCAGCCAAAATCTGTCCAGGTGTTTTCATAGGGATTGGGATTATTGGGATAATTTTGCTGGGTAGGAGAGTCCTCAATAGCAAATTCTAAAGTTTCAGTATTGGGGTTGGGGTTAAGAACAGTCACATAAAATTCATCTGTGCCGGTCATAACGCCATCATCACCCAGGAGTGTGATCATGGTCTGTCCCATTGTGTTCAGAGCTGTGATGGTAAGGATATCATCCTCGATAACAGCAGAAGCGATATTGGGATTGCTGTTATCATCGATGGTTACTGTGACATCGCCATTTGGGCTGGTGAAAATCTCAGAAGTATCAAAGGTGAGTATATCACCAAAGAACATAACCTGATTGGGGATTGGTCCAGTGACGCCGATATTATTGAAGGATTCGATAGCAGCGGGGACAGTTGCAGTTGCCCCAGCGAGCGAGTTTTCGCCATAGAATAATTGGTTATAAGCTCCTACAACAGCAAAGAAGGGCACATAGCCATTACCGAAATCCCAGTAATATCCACCAATAGAGGCGGAATATAGTAAACCGTTGTTCCAATTTGTTTCACAGATAACATAAACTTCATCGGGGTCCTGAGTATTGAACCAAGAGAGCAATTGCGGCGCCGCCGCAACACAACCAGGTCAGCCGGTACCTCCCCAGAATATCAAGACCACTTTACCATCTGCGGTAAGTTCATGCAGGGAATGAGCTTCTCCATTGCTATCTGTCCAAGAGTAATCGTCTTCGACGATTTCGCCTACCTGCCAGACAGCGAATGCTGAGATACTCAGCATTAAGACAAAAAACAATACAAAAATCTTCTTCATTTTCTTCTCCTGAAAACTTTTTTTTACAATGCTTTACGCCACTGTCACACTATGTAAATAACAAAACTACCTCATCGGTGCAATTTCTGCGTGGAGGATATGCTGTCAATTTAAATAAATTTGACTAAGTTCATAAATTGAATGATAACCGTGTTATACACATCGATGGCAACAAATTTTATTTAAGTTTCGGAGCGATTAATTTGGGTTTTTGCTGAGGAAAGGGAGGTAAAAAAATTAAAAAAAGGCAGCCCTGTGAGGGGCTGCCTTAAGTTAAGAAAGAGATAATACTGATTTTTTATTTCAGCAGTATCAATTTTTGTGTGATATTGCAATCTGGTGCTGAGTATTGCAGCAGATAAACGCCGCTAGGCTGGTCTATAGCATTCCAGATGAGCGAGTGAGAACCTGCTTCCATAAATTCCTCGAGCAGGGTCAGCACTTTTTGACCTTTGACGTTATAGATTTCCAGATTTACGAGGCCAGATAGAGCCAGGTCAAATTTGATATTAGTATGGGGATTAAAGGGGTTTGGATAGCAATTGAGAGAGGAGGCAGCGGGGGGGATTAGTTCTTGATTTTGTTCAGTTGGAGCAAATATCAGTAAAGGTTCTTGCCAGTTTCCAATTAACATATCGGCTGTAAATTCCAGTTCAGAATCAAGCAGATGGGTTGTCTTTGATGATGTATTATAAAGTTTTACAATCAGGTTATTTTCTTTGATTTGATTTGAAAATACCATCGGCATATGATAGATGCTGCCTAATTCTTCGGAATAGTCCAGAATGGAGCATGATTGATGAGATGCAATACCTCTACATTCTTCTTCATGGAATACAGCCATTAGATAATCATCAGGAGAGAATCCTTCCGCTGGGATAATTTTGGCAATAATTACACCGTTATACTCGTAATCTTGTGGGTTGAGTCTCCAGCGAGCCTCTTTGGCAGAAAAGACGGGTGTTACTGGTTCAAATCGCATTGAGCTTTCGGGGACGGGATAAAAGAATTCTTCGGAATTGCTTAATTTAAGCATATAACCTTCCAGAGGTTGCATATAACTGAGAGTTCCAAACCAACCCATACCCGGGTAATAAGTAGAGCTTTGGATTTGATTTTTAATATTTATGCCATAGTCCAGGGAAGATAAGGCATAATTAATTGCTACAGGAAGCTGAGGAGCGTATGAAATCCAGTTCCATCCGGCACTGAGATTGTAGGTTGTTTGTTCTGGAGCTACAGGAGTGCCTGAAATTTCGAGTATAGCAGGTTCATTAATCAGCATTTTGTAGCAACTGATATTATTGATAGTTTGTAGTGAGCCAAACCAGCCCATCCCCTCATAATAGATAGAGCTATGAAGTTGGTTTTTAATGGAGGTGCCGCAATCTCCGAGTGAAGCCAGGACGTTATTGATACTCATGTTATCTGCGGCAACATTTATAGAGAACCAGTTCCAGCCCGGGGTGAGAGCTTTTGATATTACAATATCCGTAGTAGTGTGCCACTGGAAGGGATTGAAGCCGTCGCCAATAACCATATCAGCAATAAATTCGATAGTTTCATCGATATTCTGCACATCTTGCACATAGGGGTCCCAATATTTGAAAGAGACGATTTCTCCGGAAGTCTGGTTACTGTAGAGCATTGGGATAAATGCGACATGGTTAAATTGTGGAATATTAGTGTAATCGATTACAGAGCCATTATCAAAGCTTGCCAGACAGCGAATTTCGTCATCAACAAAGCCGGCGAGGATGCCTTCTGTGTGGTTTACAATGGTATCTTCCAGGTAAACAACTCCCCACATACTGCCATTATACTCATAGTCAGGGGGATTGATATTCCAGTCCGGTTTAATGATTATGTAGTCTTCTTTCAGCACAGAATGGGAATTGTTTTGATTATCGGAGATAGTCAGTGTTACAGAATATACGCCAGGATCGTTATAAATCCAAAGAGGGTTCTGTTGATAAGAATCGATTTCGCCATCGCTTTGGAAATCCCATTCCCAAGTAGCGGGGATACCTGTAGAGAGGTCAGTAAACTGTATTTCTGAGCCAGCAAACGAGTAATTTGTATCAGCAGTAAAATCGGCATTCAGGGAAAGGGCTGGAGTATCAAACATGATATCAGCAATATCGGAATCTCCTTCGTCATAAACAGCGATCACACCGGCAATGTACTCGGTTTCAGGGATAAGTTCAGTGAAAAGGAATTCGGTTGCTATAGAGAGTGGCATAATTATCAATTCATCATTCAGATAGACATTGTATCCCAGGAGGCCTCTATTCAGTCGAATTCCATCTCTTGAAGAGGTATTCATGGCAATTAGGCTTGATTTAGCAGAATTAGTCGGCACTTTATCAGTATATTTCTGCGGTATTGGCAATGAGCGAGTGGCGCCGGCAACAAAAGCCTGGAGATTCCAGTTTATGCTGTATCCGCTGATTTGGCTGAGAGCAAGCCATTCTCCTTCATTCGTCATAACCATATCGCCATATCCGCTTACAGCAGGTCCGCTGTCTGAACCACAAGGATAAGTGCCGGCATTGTAGTTGGAAGCTGAATAGCCGATCCAGAGGGGATTAGCTGCATCGATCACGATTGGTTCGTCCAGGATAAATTCGTTCCAAGTTTCAGCAATATGAGAGAGGGGTTGACTATAAATCTGGTTATAGCCATCGCCAGTCCAGGCTTTAAAGATAAAATTTACCTGTTCCACTTTTGGGAAGAAGCAAATTTTTGTAATTTCCATTCCATTAAAATCTGCCAAATCTCCGGCATCCCAGCGAATTGCCACATTGATGGCACTGCCATCAGTATAGCCGATACCGCCGGTATTAGTGCCATCATCATAATGAATCCACTGTCCGGTTTCGTAACCTTGGGGTGCATCCCAGTTAAAGAGAGCTTGTGTGGCATCAAAAACCTCGACAGCAAGATTCCGGGGAGTTGGTAAAAAGGGAAGTTCATCGACAGATATATAATCATACTTGATTTTTGTATTTGTTTCTTCGTCTTTTGTAACCTTTAGAGCAACGGAGTACAAGCCGGGATCATCATAAGTCCACTGCGGGTTCTGATCATAACTATCTATGAAGCCGTCGTTATCAAAATCCCATTCCCAATAGCTAACCCCGTTTGAAGAATAATCAGTGAATTGAACGGTCAGTGGGGAATAACCGGAGGTTATATCAGCAAAGAATTCTGCAAAAGGGGCATCATAGGGGTATAGTGTAGTAGTCCAATAGGGGTCAGCTTCGTCAGCCATCTGGCTATTACCCAATCTACCATTATTGCCGTAAATACTGTGGTCAGTAATCAATTGTCCAAAACCATCATTCATTTTCCAGTAAGCAGCCAGTCCGTATTCACTACCTTGCAGATAATCATACATGGAGTCAGTTATATTTTCCTGGGTGCGGGTTGTATTCCAGATGCGGATTTCGTCCATCAATCCATAAAAAGCGCGACCCTGGTTAGGGGATTCGCCAATCAGCAGAGCATTTTGGCTGTTATCGACGATGCTGCTTGAGGGCATGATACCGGAAAGGGGTTGTTCAACGCCGTTGATATAAATGTGGGTCTCCTCAGAGCCATCATAGGTAACGGCTATATGCTGCCAGGTGTTGAGGTTAAGAGAATAAGCCGGAGTATTGGGAGCAAAGGAGCCATTTTCGGTATCAAGAATAAAGACAAGACTGTGGTTGTTGTATGGTGTGTTTGAGCCATCGCCACAGAGGAAGAGCATATAGTGTCCCTTATCTATGATACGTCCAAAGCCAAGTTCCGGCATTTCACCCCAGTCAGCAGGATTGATCCAGGCTTCGAGAGTAAGCGATGAATTGAGGTTAAGGCTTTCACTATTACCGCAATCGACAAAATCATCAACACCATCAAAGGCGAGAGCATAGGAATCTGCTAATCCGCTGTAAACGAATTCTGCCTCGATAATATCTGATTCATAAATGTTTTCATATATTGCAGTTACGCCTGCAGAATAGGTGTTTCCAAGTTGCAGATTACTAAAATGGTAATATTGTAGTGGGGTGGAATCTTCGTATTGATTATCGAGATAGATGTTATAGCCAGTTAGTTCTCGATTTTCAGAAATATCTTTTAGTGAAACATCGTCAAAAAAATACCGTGGAGTTGAGCCTGCGGGAGCATGTGAGAAGAAATTTATTGCTGCGAGTTGAGGAATGCCGGCATTACCCGTGAATGCGTCCAGACTCCATTGCCAGGCGTGAATTTCGATACCATTCAGGTAGAATATTACCCAGTCCGAATCAAGATTGATATCTATCATAAACTCCATCCATTGTTCAGAAGAATAAGAGAAGTAGCCTGTTTCATTTCCACCAGCTCGTATCCAGCCACTCCCATTATTACTCAGCCAAACTTCCAGCCCCCATTCTGTGGGGGAAAAACTGTGCAGCAGATTGAAATAGCCGCCGAAATTGGGAGCAACGAGAATATTTGCCGTAACCTGATAATGTCCGCTGGAATAATCATCAAAGTGATGAATAATATCTGAACTACCATTGACGATTACAGAATTTTCTCCGCTAAGGGCATATTCTGAGGTCACCAATGCGTCTGTAGCACCTCCGGTACTTCCATCCCAGGTATTCCACTCATCACCTGTCTGGGCAGCCAGAAACTCACCGGCAAGATAATCTTCAAAATTATCGCTGAATAGATAATTTTGTGGAGCAGACCAGGTGGCAAAGCCTTGGTTAGTAACGTTAAGGTTAGTGGGAGCAGGATAAGAAAGTTCATTGACGGTCATATAATCAGTGCGGATTTTTGTATGGGTATTTTCACCATCTGAGACTGTGAGTGCGACGCTATATGTACCTGGTTGCTGATATGTGTATTGGGGATATTGCTGATAGGAATCTATAAAGCCGTCGTTCTGGAAATCCCAAGCCCATGAGGTGGCTACAGAAGTGGAGCGGTCTATGAATTGCACTTGCAGCGGAGCATAACCATAATTTGTATTTGAAGTGAAATTTGCGACCAGCGGGAGTGCATGAGGGAAGGAAACAGGCAGCCAGGCGGGGTCATATTCATCCGGATTGAATGTGTTTCCGAACAAGAGGCTATGTCCCCAGGAGGTTAGATCATAAGCCCAGGTGCCATTGCCCTCATTCAATTGCCAGTATGCCCGCAAGAAAATATCTATTTCATCAACTGTGTTGTGCATATTTTCAACAATCTGGGATTCACTACGGGCTGTACTCCAAATGCGTACTTCATCAATATCGCCATAAAAGAAGCGGCTAAAGTCTGTCCCTCTTGCACCTAGATAGAGGTTATTTGGGCTTATCCCTTCCATGACATAATTATCTGCAATTGGGACGCCATTAACGTAGAGAATGCATAATCCATCCGAGCGAGCTACAGCTATATGGTTCCAGACTCCCAGTACCAGGCAAGGTCCATCGGAGGCTACATAATTCCAATCCGGATGTTCACCATACAGCAATTGCCCATCTCCATCGATGCGGAATTGTATTGTACTGTTATCATTTGTATTTATCCCATAGATTATCTCCTGTATGTCTCCCCACTGCTGAGGACGGATCCAGGCTTCGATAGTCATATTCCCGGTGGGGTAATGAAAAGTTTCAAGCCAGTTAGTACGCAAAAAGCTGTTACCGTTAAAATGAACGGCGTATTCGAATTTTTTCAGGTCTTCTGCATCGCGGGGTTCGATCTGATATTCTTCATAGGAATAGAACACGACTCCTCGGATAAACTCCCAAGTATCGCCGAGATTTACAACTATTGGTGGATTAACGGAATTTAAAGTGAATATGGTATTATCTATCTGGCAGGGTGAATTAGAGTTATCTGCGACATACCATTCTCCGAGGGCATTAGGAATGGAAGTAACGGTAACTTCCTGAACCTCGACCAGAACACTTTCCAGGGCTTCATTCTGCGAAACATCCTCGGTGGTCGTCTGATATGCCGGAGGCATGGGGATTCCCTGATCGATAACCTCAAGATAACTGATATTGATCAATTCTGTCTGTCCGAAATATTCAGCGACGGTGCCAGTAACTTCTACCAGATCGCCTCTTTGCAACTCGTTATTACCTGAATTGTAAACATAAATGCTGCTCCATAACCCACCAGCGGGCATAGACATAAAGAAATTACCGGGATTATTATTGAATCCTGTAGCAGTGACGATACCGGTGAGCGTGACCGATTCTCCCAGATAGGGGGAGGGGTAGTTATTATCTAAGCCTGGTTCTATGGTGTACTGGATGTCATAAATAGTAAGATCAGGGGGAGAGTAATTAACGGTCACCAGAAAATCAACCGTCAAAGAATCCAGTGGACTGAAAACTTCGAAAGCAAGGTTAGTATTGCCTGAAATCGTATTGCTGGTGATCAAAAGTTCAGCATCATCAATGTGGGCATAAATTATGGCAGGATCATAAGTATAGTACAATTGGTAAGTAAGGGGATAGTTATAGCAGGCAAAATATTCAGTAAGCTCTATTGTATAGCTTTCTTCACCATCCATAATGATATCCTCAATTTCGGAAAGAGTGATAATTTCATTAAAAGAGGATAGAGCTTCAGGAAACAGGTCTATCGCCTCCTGAGCTGAAGGACCTGAATATAGTAACTGATTGAATGCACCGATAATTGAAATCAGTGGCACATAAGTGCCATCAAAATAAGAAAAGAACGCGTTAATTTCTTCAGAATAAGGTAAACCATTATTCCAGTTCTCATCACTGATTAGATACATTTCATTATCGTCTTGTGAGGGGTACCAGTCTGCCAAAAGCGCGGCTGCCATATTACTAAAGGGGCACCACTGCTCGCCCCAAAAAATATAAACAACTTTCCCACTTGCAGTCAATTCATAGATTGAATGAACTTCCTCACTATCATCTGTCCAGGAAAAATCCTGGGCAACAAAATCACCCACTTCCAATTCGGCAATAAGCGGGAACCACAGTGACACAATAATAAACAGACAAAACAGCAATTTCATTTTTTTGCTCCTTAAAAGATTATTATCAGACGAAACAATTGCTACCAGATACATAAATATTGTCAACAGTTTTCATAATTCCCTGGCATACCCCCGAAATTTATTTGTTAGTTAGGAATATTGAACTTATGAAGTTATTGGTCGTCACCATTGCGAAGGTCTCTCATCCAAAACCTTGCGAATGGTCTTTAGACCTTCTACATGATAAGAATTATATTTGTCCTTGCATAAAATGAGAGAAATAATATAGCGTGCAAATAAAGGGGAAAGTAAGCAGGACGACTTGCCA
>CAZRXY010000146.1:0-24594 GCA_964604155.1 uncultured Candidatus Cloacimonadota bacterium
TTGGACTTTTGGACGGTTTGACTTTTGGACGGCTTGACTTTTGGACGGTTGGACTTTTAGACGGTTGGACTTTTGGACGGTTGGACTTTTTGACGGTTGGACTATTGGACGGTTTGACTGTTGGAGGGGATGAAAAGGGGAAGTCTGAATATCGAAGGCTTTTTTTAAATCGAAGAGGGGAAGAGGGGAAGATGCGAGGATGAGAAGATGCGAGGATGAGAAGATGCGAGGATGAGATTTTAATATCGACGGTGCGAGGGTGCATAATTTCCAGATGAGAAAATTATGCTGCCGGATTATATCCGCCAGTCAAGTTCACTCATTACCCATCACTCATCACTCATCACTGCTACGAAGTAGCTCCAGTTAAGTTCACGCATCACCCATTACTCATTACGCATTACCCATCACGCATCACTCAAAAATCACAATGCTATGTCTAAGAAAAAAGACTAAATACTGAAAAATCACAAATAATAAATTCCTCATATCAAGCCTCCAGCTCTTTTTAGTACACTTTTCGGTGAGAAACCTGGTACACTTTTCAGTGATTGGTGACATGTTTATCAAATTATAATCAGCCAAAATATAAAAACACTGAATGCTGATAATAAAAAAACATAATCAATTCGTTAGATAAGCTGTTTATTGGACATTGAAATAGAATAAGACTATCATTAAATCAGGCAATTCTTGACAACAGGGTTTTTTTTGACTGGACTCATTTTTAATTGGGGGGGGGGTATGATCCACCGAAAGGGGGAAAACTGGGGCAATTTTGATCTGAGTTTTGTCCTTTCGGTAATGCTACGAATTATTTTGCTTCAAAGGTATATTTTCCGTGGATTTTTTCATTCAGGCTAATTTGCCTGATATAGCCTTTTTCGTCCATATACATAATCAGTTTTTGCGCTTCGGCTTCATTGAGGATGTATTCTTGGCGATTGGTTTCGTTTTTTTGTTGCACGTAGTAGCTGATCACATCTTTATAAGCCCGGCATTCTGCGATAACACCTTTTTTAAAGTAAAATTGCATTTCTGAAGACGTCACCCAGTTTTCTTTGGCTGCTTCTTCATTAACTTTATAATCGACGCGGCAGGAATCATTGAGTATGGCTTCATGCAGGTTATTATCCCTGAAGAAAAGAGTAACTTCGCTTCCTTTTGCATCAAAGAGGTCTGAAGTGAGAGCTGGTTCACCGCGATAGGTAGCCTTTTCTTCTTCAGAATAATAGATAAGGAAATCGCTGCTCAGATAATAATCCTGTAAAAATGTTTCAACTTCAAATATTGCCACAATTTTTTTATAATCATCATAATACTCGATTTTTCGTGATTTAATGAGGATACTATCGGAGGCAGCCATTTTCAGTTCCGGATTTTGCTGCAGATAACCAAAGCTTTTATTGGCGTTATAGGTCATATAGCCACATTTTCCGTGAACATTTTCTCGGGAATCATAGATTGACACATTGTCCCAGGCTTGAAAATCCTTATTTTCCCGCAGATATTCCACGCGGTCTGCCCTGAAGGTTCTAAAGGTGCTATCCAGATGAGTTTCAATGAAATGAACGTTACCTTCGAGTTTAAGCAGTTCCTGGTATCTAAAATAACTCACATAGTCCGCTGTGAGATTGAGGGAATCATCAATAACTTTCACATTACCGGTCATTCGGACAATTCTGTCAGATTCATAAAGAAAAGCCTGGTCAGTGAAGAATTCGGTATCACCATAGAAGAAATGGACATCTCCCAGCAATTCACTAACGTAGTGATCATTTACTTTATTAGCCTTGAGGCTATCGGCATGAATAAGCCGATATGGTTGCGATTCATTTTCCTGAGCCAGACAGAGAAAGGTGCCAGTGGTTACCAGAATAATCATGAGAGCAATTTTTAGTTTCACCATTCCAGACCACTGTTTTTTATATTGCCTTCTGCCGAGACTTTAACGATTTCAATATTATCCAATTTCATATCTGTTCTCATTCTCTCTCCCCAGAGGGTATCATCACCACGTTTGAGGATTACACCTTTTTCGGCAAGGACAAGACCGGTAGCACGGTTCCAGGTAAGCTGGGGAGTTTCCAGCCTGCCATTTGGGCTAATCACCACTACATCGTCATAGCAAACCACGATATTGCGGGCTTCGTCAATTTTCGCACTTTTGCAGGTAAGAGTGGATTCCAGATCACCCTCTCTATTATAATTTTCCAGATATAAGCTATCAATAAAAGTTTCTTTTCGCTTATAGAATCTATCTATGTGCCTGGCGTGCATCTCCATAGTGATAACCTCGCCATTCATAGTAACAATTCGCACGGAATCGCTTTGCTCGTCGGGTATCATCTCCGTAGCAGCTTTTCCACTATCCAGGTTATCTGAGGAGCAACCAGAAGCCCAGATAGTGAGCAGGCTAATAATCAGTATTTTCCAGATAATCGATAAAACTTTTAAGGACATCGTCATATCTCCCTTGTTCTTTAAGAATTAATTCAATAAATTCTCTGACAGCTCCTTCACCGCCGCAACGGCTGGCAATATAATCAACATTTTTCTTAAAATCCGGAAAAGAATCGGCGGGTGCGGCAGATAAGGCTGCTTTTTTTATTACCGGATAATCGTTCCAGTCATCACCCATAATTGCCACATTTTGCCAGTTATACCCGAGCTTAAGCATGATTTCTTCGGTACTTTTCCTTTTATTCCATACACCCTGACAGACAAAATCAAATTTAAGGTCATGGCATCTTTGGGCAACCACCTGGGAATCTCTGCCGGTGATCATGGCAATTTTGCCTCCGCTAAACCGCCAGAGTTTTACGCCTAATCCATCTTTGGCAGAAAAATTTTTAGCTTCCACGCGATGATTATCATAAATTATCTTACCATCCGTAAACACCCCATCACAATCAAAAATCAAAAGTTTAATATTTTTGTAGTTTATCATAAATTTAACCCATGACATTGAGGCATTCATCGAGGAGACTGCCCAATTGAGATAAAGGCAGCATAGAGCCGGCATCACTTTTTGCCTGAGCGGGTTCAGGGTGTGTCTCAATAAAGAGCCCTTTCACTTTTCCAGTGGCAATTGCTGCTTTTGCCATGAGCGAGGCAAATCCGGGATCGCCGCTGCTGGTTTTCCCCAGGCTGGGTTTTTGCAGACTGTGAGTAACATCATAGACGAGGGGGTAGCCGTATTGTGCCATTATAGAGAAGCTTCTGAAATCTACTATTAGGTTATGGTAGCCAAAAGAAGTACCTCTCTCGCAGAGGAGAACCTGTTCATTGCCAGTAGATAAAACTTTTTGGGCAGCAGGTTTCATATCTTCCGGTGCCATGAATTGCCCCTTCTTGATATTGATGATCCTGCCGCTATTACCTGCTGCAACCAGCAGGTCTGTCTGACGGCTCAAAAACGCCGGTATCTGGATAATATCTGCCACTTCAGCCACCTCTGCCACCTCCTGGCTTTCGTGGACATCTGTGATAATCGGGAGATCATATTTATTTTTGATATCTGCGAGGAGCTGCAAACCCTTTTTTAATCCGGGACCCGTATAAGAATCCATGCTTGTGCGGTTTGCTTTTTTCCAAGAGGCTTTAAAGATCAGGTTAATGCCGCGTTTTTTGGTTTCATAATGCAATACTTTTGCAATATCATCAAGCAATTGGGCACTTTCTATCACGCAGGGTCCTGCGATCAGAAAAAACCTTGTATCCTCCTGTAATTCTCTATATAATATTCTTGCCATCACTACCTCATCTGTCTCGGTTCTTGGTCACTACTAAATTTTTTCCTTGTCATTTTGGCAACTGCTTTTTTTCTGAGCCCAATATGAAAAAGAATTATCTTAGATATTTTGTGGCTGCCTGCCTGATAATGGCAGTGCCTGGTTTTATCCAGGCACAAATGAATAAAGACCAGATTGCCCGTCTGCATTATGATGGAGGGGGTGATTGGTATAATAACCCGGATATGATCCCTAACATGGTGGAAGTATTAAACAGGGAGCTTCAAACAGATTTTTCACAGGAAGAGGCTGTAGTGACTCCCGGAGAATCCCGTCTGTTTCAGTACCCCTTTGTGATAATGACTGGTCATGGCAATATCACATTTTCAGAGAGAGAAGCTGATAATCTTCGCGCCTGGCTCTTGCGAGGCGGAGTGCTTTATGCCGATGATGATTATGGCATGGATGAAGCATTCAGGCGTGAGATAAAAAAAGTATTCCCTGAGCGTCAATTGGTAGAGCTGCCGGCTGAGCATGAAATCTTTAATTGCTACTATAAATTTTCGGGCACACCCAAAATCCACAAACACGACGATAAAAGGCCCCAGAGCTTTGCCATCTATGATGATACTGGACGGATTATGGTGATATACACCTATGAGAGCAATATTACCGATGGTTGGAGTGATGCTCATGAAGACCCACCTGAAACACGGCAGAATGCTTTTCGCTTCGGAGTAAATATGCTTTATCATATCTTCACCAGCGGTTAATGATAATGCTGCATAACTATAACGACATAAGTAAAGCAATATTCGTCTCAGATGCCCATATAAAATTTAATGAAAGCCTGGAAGATAAAGTAAGGCGTGAGAAATTTTTAAAATTTTTGCAGACATTGAAAAATAATACTGATCTTCTACTGCTCAATGGTGATATATTTGATCTTTGGATATCCTGGAAGCACGTAATTATAAAGGAATACTTTGATCTATTGAAGATACTGAGAGATCTGAAAGAAAACGGCACACAAATAGTTATGACACCTGGTAATCACGATTTCTGGCTGGACGGATATTTATCTGATCAGATAGGAATAGAAATCTGTAAATCTGATTTCTGCGGGACGATTAACGGGAAGAAATTCTATATGGATCATGGTGACAGATACACAAAAAATGACATTCGCTATCACATTTTCCGCTTTCTTGTCAGGACGCGTTTCATAAAAAAACTGGCAGCCCTGCTGCATCCTGATCTGGTGCTTGATCTGGGTATATTGCTATCCCGCTCCAGCAGAAACAGGCGAATCCCTGAAAAGAGACAAAGAAATATGATTAATTCCTTAGAAGAGGCTGCTCAGAAAATCCTTGATTCCACTGATTATGACTTTGTGATTTTTTCGCATTCTCATGTCCCGAAAGTAATCGAGTTCTCCAGCGGCACTTACGCCAATCCTGGTGACTGGATAGTTCATTCTTCTTATCTTGAATATTCGCAGGGAGAAATTAAAATAAAAGAATATATACTTAATACAATAAAGGAGTAAAAATCATGAAAATTCTCGCAATTCTGATAATAATAATCCTGGGAGGCTTTATGTTCGCAGACAATCCACAAGTTTCACTTTCTACCAGTCAAGGAGAAATTATTCTTGAACTTTATCCGGAAAAGGCACCAGTTACGGTGCAAAACTTTATTACCTACATCAAAGACGGCTATTATGATAAAACCGTATTTCATCGAGTAATAGCAGATTTTATGATCCAGGGTGGTGGTTTTACTGTGGATGGCAAGCAGAAAGAAACCCGTGAACCCATCAAGAATGAAGCCGATAATGGATTAGCTAATGAAATTGGCACAATAGCAATGGCACGGACTCAGGTTATAGATTCTGCAACCTCCCAATTTTTTATAAATTGTAAAGACAATTCATTTCTTAATCATGGGAGCAGAGATTTTGGCTATTGCGTATTTGGCAGAGTGATAGAAGGGATGGATGTAGTAAATAAAATCCAGTTAACTGCAACGGGCACCAAAAACCGCATGAGGGACTGGCCCCTCGAAGAGGTGGTGATAGAAGAAGCAAAATTAGTAATCTCGGAAGAAGACGAATAGAGCTTGATACATAAATTTGCGGATCAGCGAGGGTAGCGACAGATTCGGAATCCTATCGTGTCACCTGTGGAAAGGGGATAATAAGTATGTCTTGTGGCAACACGGCAGAAGTGGGCAGTGCTGCTCCATCCGCCTCCTCTGATAATGCGATATATACCATCTTCGGGACCGGTGGGATTGATCACAGTACCCTGTTCATAGCACCAGGAATAGTAATCACTTCCATAAAAATCCCAGCACCATTCCCAGACATTTCCGCTGACATCATAGAGTTCCAGTTCATTTGGATTTTTTGTGCCGACCACATCGCACGAGCCGGGATTATCATAGATATAAACTGCCACAGTATGAACCAGATCTGCTCCGGCATAGAGAAAATCGGGAGGGTCTGAAGCGCCGCGAGCAGCCCATTCCCATTCGGCTTCGGTAGGCAATCTGTAACCATTTGCTTCAAAATCGCAGGTGGAATTGATACCATCAATCTGGTAGCAAGGAGTATAACCCTCCAAAATACTCAATAGGTTGCAGAACTGCAGAGCATCTATCCAGCTCACGTTATAGACGGGGTAATTTGAGCCAGCGGAGCTACCCTGGGCAGGATTTGAGTCCATCACAAATTGCCATTCTGCTTGAGATATTTCATATTTACTGATCAGAAAATCGCTAAGCTGCACGGAGTGAATAGGCAATTCGTGGTAATCACCCAGATCACGGGTATCGCCCATATTGAAGAGTGCTCCGGTTACCTCTATCATCTCCACCTGGATATTTTCCAGTTCTGTGGTGAAACTCCAGATATCTCCGGTGGTAATATACTGAAAATCTTTGGCATCAATCCGCCAGTAGTAGGTAGTATCGTAGAGCAATCCTGCGGGATCAAAAAAGGTAAGCGGGAAATTTTGCTCAACCAGACCTGGATTTTCATCTATCCCAAAATAGATATCGTAATGCAGCACATCTTCATCGGGATCATAACACTGCCATGATAAATGAGAATTTTGTGCCACATACTGGGCATTATGAAGTGGGAAAATGGCAATAGCCTGTTGAGGAGGCTGGTTTTGGCTGATTTCTCCGGTATAAAAAACAAATATTGAACTGGGAGAGACCAATTCCCCGTCGGATGCTATAATCTGCCAGAAGTAGAGAGAATTTTCCTGCAGATTCTGGGGAGGAGTATATTCAAATTCTGTGATTTGGTTTTCGACCAGCGGTGGAGAGGAAGTGATGCCAAGATAGACATCAAAATAGAGCTGATCGCCATCGGGATCATAGCATTGCCAGCTAAAGCTTGTGGCGGGATGAATCTGGGTGCTGTTATCCGGAGGCTGAGGTGAAAAAGGCTGGGCAGGAGGCAGGTTACCGCCGGCAGTAGTGAAATGCCAAAGTGGGCTGGCTGTTTGATATTCATAGTCTTTTGCCACAATTTTCCACCAGTAATCAGTAGCTGGAGCCAGTTCTTCGGGTGTCCAGGAAAATTGGTTGATATTTGATACAGCCAGTTCCGGATGATCATTATCTGCCAGAAACACATCAAATCTCAGGGTGTCTGCATTGGGATCAGAGCAATTCCAGTTCAGGCTGGAATTTTGACTAACCTGGATTTGAAGATGAGCTGGTGAGGGTGAATGCGGAGGGATGGGCGGCAGGTTTTCTTCCCGGGTTCTAAAACTCCATAAAAGACCTTCTGTGGCATCAAAGCCATCTGAGCAATCTATCCTCCAGTAGTATAAATGATCATAATCAAGAACCTGTGGCGAGAAGGAATTGGAAATTATTTGTTCTGCTACTAATTGTAATGACAAGGCATCCCCGATATAAACGTCGTAAAACAGAACATCGCCATCAGGATCGTATCCGGACCACGAAAGAACCGGGCAAACATTTACATTTTGGGAACCTGACGCCGGACAAGGTGCATAAGCAGAATAAGGCGGCAAGTTTATCATCCCTGTGTGGAAAGACCAGATATCACCGGGGCTTTCAAATTCTCCATCTTTAGCAGTGACCTGCCAGAAATACCAGGAATCAGGACTGAGATTATGAGTGAGATATGGGGGCACGATATCCAGAGCAATAAGCTGGGGATTATCTGAATTGCCGAACCTTAGATCATATAAGAGACTATCGGAATCCGGATCAGAGCCTTGCCAATTCAGGATCGGAGTGGTGGAAGTGTTTTCTTCCAAGTGGGCAGGGGTGGGCGAATGAGGCAATCCCGGGGGCAGGTTTTGAGCTTTTGTGGAAAACGTCCAGATATCTCCTATTGCAGCAGCTTTTTGATCATTTGCTTCAATCTGCCAGAAATACCGGGTACCTGGGTCAAGATCGGTAAGCAGATAGTTGTTATCTTCCAAACCTTCCACAATGACTGCAAGAGAATCGCTATCTCCCAGCATAATACGGTAATAAATGATATCACCATCTTCATCGCTGCAATCCCAAGCCAGTTGAACTGGAATTGTAATATCCCAGGTACTGTCTGCAGGAATCGGTGTATGAGGCTTGATTGGAATAGAATTTTCTGATTCGCTGGGCGTTTGCTGATTGCTGCAATTCATTAAAATGCAGATCAAGATCAGCAATAGAAATAATATATTAGAGTTTCGCAGCATACATACCCCCGCATTATTTACTACGACCTTAATCTCGGGACTGGACAATATTTGTCAAGCACCGGAATAAAAAATAATACGGGGGATGATATATTCGCTTAAATCAGTTAATGGCCGTTATCTTTTACCTGCCTGCTGGAAAATATCTCTCAAAATTGGTTCTGGCAATTGTTTAAGATTTCTGAATCTGAGGCAGCCTTTACCGAAATTAACTCCGCCTAGTTTCTTTTCGTATTTCTTTCTCCAATCCATAGTCCATAAATAAATAGTATAGTAATACTTTTGAACTGCAAAAGCGACTATGAAATCATCCTTTTTCTTGGCAACCGGCATGCCCCAATGCATAACAATTTTCACTTCAGGCAATTCATCGACAATCAGCTTAGTAAGGTATTCTATTACCTCCTGTCCCTCAGGCGTAAGCTGGTCGAGATATTCCTGATAAGTCTTTGCTCTACTATGCATAATTCTTCTCCTTGACATTATTTTGCTTTTATTAGTATCTGTACTAAAAAAGCATTTAGGGATAAGATAGTTAAAAATGAATAAAAAGGAAAAACATTTTTTTAGTTTTTGGGTTCATTTTTCTGACAGAAGCGAGCTTGAGCAGCAAAAATCAATATCGGATTTAGCAAAGAGTGGAGTAAATGAATTATTAATGAGCGGTACAGTGACTTTTGCTAAACGAATGTGTGAATTAGTAAAAAAATTCGATATTTCCGTGCAGCATTGGGAGATGGTGCTATTAAATAATGATCCGAAGATTTTAAAAGAACACAGAAGCTGGTTTACAATCAACCGGAACGGAGAGAGTTCTGCGGACGCTCCGCCTTATGTGGGATATTACAAATGGCTGTGCCCAAATAATCCTGAGGTTGAGGATTATCTTCTTGATAAAGTAGCAGAATACTGTTCTGAAACAGATATAAGTGGGTTTCATCTGGATTATATCCGCTTTTCTGATGTAATCCTGCCCAAAAAATGCCAGAAACAGTATGGGCTCAGCCAAAAAACCGAGGAAGGGCAATATGATTACTGTTACTGTAAGCATTGCCGAGATAAATTTCGGCAGCAGTATGGCTATGAGCAGAGAGTTGAAAAAAACTGTCAATCTGATGAAAACTGGGAAAAATTCCGCTGGCAGAGTGTGAGTGAATTAGTGCAGAAAATTGTGGAAATAGTTCACAGCTATAATAAAATAATATCAGCAGCAGTATTTCCCACGCCGCAGATAGCCAGAAAATTAGTGCGGCAGGACTGGCCCGGCTGGGATTTGGATAGATATTATCCCATGCTGTATCATGATTTTTATGACAAGAAAATAGAATGGCTAAGCGAGGCAGTTGAAGAAATAAGGCAGGAGACCCCTGTTCCCTTCAGCGGGGGGCTGTATTTGCCTTCCTACAAGGCAGACCAGCTTGAAACCGCAATCAGAAAATTGTATGACAATAACGTGATGGACATAAGTTTTTTTGATTCCCACGCAGTGGATAAAAATAAACTATCAATTATTAGGAAATTAAAGAACGAATAAACAGGAGAAAAAAATGCTGATACGTGACGCCAGGAATCCTATAATCACTCCCGAAATGATACCGGATATTGCACCCTGGATAGTGGATGCTACTTCAGTATTTAATAGTGGTGCCATAAAAACAGCAGGCAAATACATCCTGCTTTTGCGAGTTCAAAACCGAGGCAGACAGACCTTTATGCTCTATGCAGAAAGTGCTGATGGTTATCATTTTTCCATACGCCCGGAGATAATTAACTGGCAGGGCATAGAAAAACTATCAGAGCAGCCATATCATGTATATGATCCCCGTATCCATTATTTGGAGGGCAGATATTATATTGTTTTCGCCATGGATTTTTGCCAAAGCTGTGAACTGGGACTGGGGGTGACGGATGATTTTAAAAATTATTACTTTCTGGGAATAATCTCAAGGGGTGATTATCGTAATGGAGTACTCTTTCCCGAAAAAATTGCCGGCAGGTATTTGCGTTATGACAGACCGAACCGAAATCCCCTGAATCCCGCTGCTGCCAGTGGAAGCGAGATTTGGCTAAGCAGCTCTGATGATCTGCTGAACTGGGAGCCGGTGAACCCGGTGATCTGCGGAAGAGCTCACTATTGGGATGAATTGGTGGGAGCGGGACCGCCGCCAATAAAGACGCGTAAAGGCTGGCTGCAAATTTATCATGGCATCGCCATTCATCTTTCTGCTATATATATCTATCAGGTAGGAGTTTTTCTGGCGGAGCTGGAAGACCCTTCCAGGATAATATCCAGATCTATCTGTAATATTTTGGAACCAAGGACTTTATATGAGCTCACCGGGCAGGTGCCCAATGTCTGCTTCCCCTGTGGTGCTATTGTGGAAGAATTTGATGATGAGGGTTATGCCTTGAGAGAATCCGAGGTGAAAATATATTACGGTGCCGCGGATACTGTGCTGGCATTGGCTACAACCACAATAGATATTTTATTAAAGGCGGCAGAGAATTTTTAGCGGATAGTGATTTTTCTGGTGATCCTGGAATTTCCGGAACTGAGCCTGATAAAGTATATTCCTGAAGGAAGGTCAGCTATCCGGCTTGTAGTGATATTACCACTGCTTTGCTGAAGAAATTGCATCACCTTTCTTCCCCTCAGATTGTAAAGGCTGATATCAGCATCTTTAAATCTGCTTTGTGACCAGGCAATTGTAAGCTGATTTGAGCAGGGATTAGGAGAAATGCTAAGAAACTCTGAAATATTATTTTCATCATAAGAGCCAGGCACTACAGATACCTGCCAGTGAGCTGACACGTCATACTCCCCATCGGAAACCAGACACGACACTTCAAAATTGCCAAGTTCATCAAATAGATAACCAAATATATAATCCTCAGCAGGCTGAATTTGGTTATCTATAAACCAGGCATAAGTAATGGCGGAATCAATATCATGGGCTGTAACTGCAAAACTGATCTGCTGATATTGACTAACTTCCAGAGCTCCTGTGGCAGGATAGGTATCTGTGATAACGGGTGGATCATTTACTGCTGTGACAAAAACCTGTACGCTGTCATGCACACTAAGGCTACCATCAGAGAGCCAGAAGGTAACGTACTCGATGCCCACCCAATCCTGAGCAGAAGCCAGAGTGACTATCATCGCATTTACGGATACGGAAATATGCTCGCTATCAATGCCGCTGACGGTGAGGGGATCACCATCAATATCAAAGCAGAATTCATTGAAATCCCAGGAAGTGGGAACATCCTCGGGGATCACAAAGCTCTCCGGTAAGTTCAATTCAGGATAATGATTGATGGGGTTTCCAGAATAGGCGGCAATGGGCAGGAAATCAGGCGGGTAACCAATATCATATCCGGGTTGGGTGACAGTAGTGTATTCCACACTGCATATCGTATCTATACTTTGGTCCCAGACCAGAAAACTCACCTGCTCAGGTACATCTCCCTGGATATTCATTGTTCCATAAGATTCGCCATCAGAAATAAAAATATCAGCAAGACCACGGCACTCACCTTCTACAAAGGCAGCAAGAATATCGCCTTCCGAGGCAGGTATTTCGTCTATGGTAACCCGCGAATAGGCAACTGTGGAATTAGTGTAAACCACAATTTCCCAGTCAGGGTCTGCCCAGCAATTTATTGCGGCGAGTAATACAGGCAATAAAAGAAGATATTTATTCATTCCACACCTCTTCTTCAGTTTCATTATTTAAGTAGAAGCATGCGTCGATGCGATATTGATTTCTTTCCACTTAGACAATACAAATATATGCCAGAAGCCTGTTCAATTCCAAAACGATTTTTCGCATCCCAGATAAGGCTTTGCCTGCCACTGTGGGATATGTTCCAGTGACGAATAATCTGACCTTTAAGATTATAGATAGACAATTCCGCTGGGAGATCATCTGCCTGAATAGTGAAGCTGATGACGGTTACAGGATTAAAGGGATTTGGAAAATTTCCCTCCAGT
The DNA here is from genome assembly GCA_964604155.1 of uncultured Candidatus Cloacimonadota bacterium. Lineage (GTDB taxonomy): Bacteria > Cloacimonadota > Cloacimonadia > Cloacimonadales > TCS61 > Stygibacter. Next base: position 12,462 of record CAZRXY010000146.1, read on the forward strand.
TCTGTGGTTTCATAAATTTCATCCTGAGATTCTTTTACATCAGAAATAATTACCTGCCAGTTTACAGATACTTCCTCCACATCATCAAAAGCTGCGCATTGAATCTGGAATTCACCTTCCTCATCAAACATGATGGATAATTCCGGCTCAAAAACCTGCTGTAGTAATTCATTAATATACCAGTTATAAATTACATCTCCTTCCACATCTTCCACAAGCACAGAGAAAGTGATAGTGGTATCGATAAAAGCTTCTATATCCAGAATCTCCGGCTCCCAGGCAATCAAGACAGGCGGATCATTTACACCCTCTATTACAATATTTACCGTATCGGAGACACTAATCCTGGCAGGTTCATCATCAAGAGTGATAATCACGGTTTCTGTACCAAACCAATTGAGTGGAGCACTTATACTTAGATTTGCACCTTCAAACTCCAAAAAAATTGAATCATTGCCGGTGGCAGTGAAAATATATTCTTCTCCCTCATAGATGTAAAAATAAGGTATTAGATCAAAGGTCTGGGGGATATCTTCCTGAAGTATAAATTGATCAGGTAAAAATAATTCCGGCGGTTGATGCACAAATTCTACTACAATTTCCACATCATCCGAGCCAATCAGGCGGGAAGTGCCATCATCGGCATAGATTGTGATAATCTCTGTGCCAAACCAGTCTGGCTGAGGCACGAAACTAATCGAATCACCTGCTACCGAGCAATTGATATACTCGGTTTCAGATACATAAACCTCAAAATCGTCACCATCCGGATCGCAAATATAATCATTAAAATTTAAAATAAGGAAGCTATTTTCCAAAATGAATAATTGCTCGGGAAAATCTACAACCGGAGCATCCGGGACAGGATTTACTATCATGATAATACTGTCTGAGCCTGCATCCATACCATCATCTGCATAAAAAACCAGAACTTCCTGACCAAACCAGTTTTCATCAGGAGCAAAAGTAACTAATGAGCCATTGATATCGACAGCGATATTTTCTGCGCCTGTTACGCTCAGGGTCCAGGCATCTCCTTCTACATCAGTGATGAAAAGATCAAAATCTACCGTAAGCTCACTATCTTCCTGCATAGTGAAACTATAGGGCAAATTTACGATAGGAGCATCATTAACCGGCAATACAATAAGATCGAGCGATCCGGTGATGATGTGATCATGTCCGTCGTCTACGCTGTAATACACCGTTTCTGTGCCAAACCAGTTTTCATTTCCCCACGCTGTAACCAGCATACCTTCAATAATGATATTTATATTTTCGTTACCGGAAATTTCTAAAACAAGCTCATCCCCATCGGGATCGAAGATAAATTCGTTCATATCCTGGGATACTATCTCATCTTCATCAAATGTGAAGCTGTCCGGTAAATTCACCTGGGGTGGAAAATTAGTAAAAATTGTCAGAGGCAGCAGGTTCGGCGGATAGCCGAGATCACCTCCTGGATTAGTGAGTGTGAGATATTCTATGCAGTAGATAATATTATCGGCTATATCGTAATAATTAAATTGAACGATTTCCGGTGAATCTCCCTGGATATTCATGGTGAATATTGTTTGATCGCCATTATCTACGGTGGTTGCAGTACCACGGCACTCTTCATCTATGAAGGCTGCAATTTCATTTCCAGCAAAAACGGGTTGATTATCCATGCTTAAGCTGCCATAGGCAACAGTGGAATTCGTGTAATACACTACATTCCAAGGTCTTGGAAAAACTTGAAATTCAGGTAGTTCATAGCTCCAGAAATCAAGCTCTATTTCGTCAGGTGGATAGCCAATATCGCCTCCCGGCAGAGTTTCCACAATAAGATCACTGTTTAGGATTTGCTGTAATGAGGCATCCCATAACCTAAAGTAACAATTCTCTACGCTCTCACCCTGTATCTCAACAGTAGAAATAGATTCATTTTCATAAGAAACTATATTGCCGGTACCACGGCATTCATCAGCGACAAAAACACCTAATATATCCTGCTCTGCGGCTGGATTACCATTAACTCTAATCGTAAAATAACCCGTAGTGCTATTTGTATAGACCACTGGTTCCCAGTTGGGTCCCGGGGTAGAAACAAGATTAATCTCAAGTTCTGCTCCGGGTTCTCCGATTTGTCCACCAGGAAACGTTTCATAAATCTGATAATCATTATAGACAGAATTTTCACTGGCATCCCAAAGCCGGAAAGAAAATTCCACCACTTCATCCTGAAATACCTCTATGTTTGAAAAAGCATTACCCGCCAATACCTCAATCATACCAATGCCTAAGCACATCCCCACATTATCAAACGCACCCAGTATGTCCAATTCATCCGCCGGCACCCCATCAATAGTTATCACTGTATAAACTGAAGTATAATTATCATAAATATCTGTTGCAATCCAGCCCGGTCCCGGTTCACGATAAGCAGCTAATGGCAATAGATCATAAGGCGGATTACCAAGGTCTCCCCCCGGATTCGTCTGTGTGGTGTATAATATATCGTAGATCGCCTCATCTTCAGCCGAGTAAAGTTTAAAATGAACGGTCTCTATGCTTTCGCCCTGAATTAAAAATGATGAGAATGAAACGCCGCCAGCAATTGCTATCTCGCCTATTCCACGGCACTCATCACCTACAAAAGCACCAACAAGGTCATTTCCTCCCGCAGGTTCATCATCAAGTGTAACCACCGAATAGGCAATTGTGGAATTTGTATAAACTACAAGCTGCCAGCCGGGTCCTGTATAGATAGTAACCTGCCATTGATGTTCGAGCGTGAATTCTTCATCGCTGAATTCTACCAGCACTGTATAAACACCACCTTCAGTAAAATTGTAGATAAAGTGATTGTTCTCCTCAAATTGGTCTGTCCCGTTTACATACCAGGCATATTGAATTTCGCTGTCATTATCATAGACATTTACGGAGAATTCCACTTCATTTTCACCATAGTACAAAAGCTGGGTTTGTGCCGGGACAAAACTATTTAAGTGAGGCGGATCATTAACGGGCTCCACAACAATAAGAACCTCATCACTGGCAGTGGCAAATCCATCATCGACTGTAAAGGTCACCACAGCGCTGCCATTCCAGTTATTGAGAGGCTGCAGGCTCACCGTTGTCCCACTGATTTCCGCAAAAATGAAGAAAGTTCCACTGTAGGTTACCGACAGATTATCACCATCAACATCCTCAGCATAATCCATCATATCAAAACTGAAAATAGTATCTTCCGGAAAAACAAAGCTCTCGGGCAGGCTCAAGGTGGGTGGATCATTCACTGGCAGTATAACAACTGCAATCTCGCCTTCTACCAATTCCCAGCCATCAGTCACCGAGATGATTATCGTGCCAGAACCATAAAAATTCAAAGGAGGCACTAAGATCACGATATCATCCTGCCAATTGAACTGACAGCCAAAATCGCTGGCAAACGTTATAGACAAACTATCTCCATCAACATCAAATACATATAGATATACAGGTAATTCATATATCTCATCTTCCAAAAACATGATCTCTGCCGGCAAATTTAAAACAGGTGGGTCATTCACAGGCTCCACAATTACCAGCAAGCTGTCACTTGATATGGCTCTACCTGAATTATCATTTACGAAAACAGTCATTAGTTCTGAGCCATTATAATTAGCTGGTGGGGCAAATTCCAGAACCAGCCCATCAATACTAACCAGGATCATCTGATTTCCACTCACAGAAAGAGTGAGTTCTCCGCTATCGATATCATATATATATTCTTCACAATCCAATGTATAGGTGGTATCTTCCGGAAAACTGATCATAGCGGGTAAATTGATCTCAGGCGGATCATTCACAGGTTGCACATTGATTATCACGCTGTCTGATGCCGAAAATCCTGCCTCTGCGTCAGTAATTGTAAAGCAAAGCTCTTCCATCCCCCACCAATCTTGAGGAGCAGAGAATGTTACAAGAAAATCTGCAATATCTACCACCATCTCCTGATTACCAGTAGCGTTTAATTCCAGATTAAAACCCTCGGTATTGAATATGTAATTACCAAAATCTCTGGTTAACTGGCTGTCCTCCAAAAAGCTGATTGTTTGAGGGAGAATTATATCAGGCAGATCACCAAGCTCCAGCACTTCCACAATCACTTCGTCATCAGCTTCATACTCACCATCGCTGATTGTGAAACTTATCAGCTCTATACCAATCCATCCTGGTTCTGCCGAAAAAATCACTTCCAAACCATCTATTTCTACTCCTACATGCACAGCCTGGCTCACAGATAAAAGCAATTCATCACTATCGGGGTCAAAAATATACTCTGAAAAATCCACACTGAGCTCATTATAGGTATAGAAACTTATTTCCGAAGGCAGATTTATTTCAGGTGGATCATTCACTGGCAGAACGTAAACTGTAACAATATCGCTAGCAGTTGCCCTCCCCATGCCATCATTTACTGTAAATAGCAAATCTTCTTCGCCCCACCAGTTCAAACCTGCGCTCAAAACAACTAAAAGCCCGTTAATTTGAACAGAAATCTGAGAATTACCTGAAACCAGCAAACTGAGTTCGTCATCATCCACGTCATACACATAATCATTAAAATCAAGAGAGAGTGAAGTATCTTCATCAAAGCTGAAAGATTCCGGTAATTCTATAACTGGTGCATCATTTACGGCAATCACTATTACCAGCAGCGTATCCATATCGGATAATTGCTCCGGGTCATAAACTGTGATTAATAATTCTTCACTGCCATACCAGTTATCAGGTGCACTCAGGAGCAGGAAACTACCGGTTATCTGAGCACTAATGAATTCACCACTTTCGGCTTGCCAGGTTAGAGCATCGCCATCGGGGTCTATAGTATAATTATCAAGATTAATCAATAATTCACCATCTTCATAAAATGAAACTTCTTCGGGTAGATTCAGTACCGGAGGATCATTTATCGGGGTGATTGTCACCATAAAGTTATCAGAATCCTCTTCCTGTCCATCGGAAGCAGTAAGCGTGAGATTCTCTGAGCCAAACCAGTTTTGAGCTGCACTTAATTGCAGGATCATATCTTCTATCTGCCAGAAAACATTAATATTACCCGTTATTGTGATATCAAGCACATCATCATCTACATCAAAAACATATAGTGACAAATCTATATAAAGTTCAGAATCTTCCTCAAACACAAAATCTTCATACATATTCACCTGAGGCGGATCGTTGACGGGCATCACAACAGCAAAAACGCTATCCTGACCGTTATTTTCTCCATCACTGGCAGAAAAGACAAGATTACTTACACCATAATAATCCGGTTCCGGTATTAATTCTGCAATGCTGCCCTGGATGATCACCTGAAGATCACCGGCATTGAGGCAATCATAAGATAAAGCTGCACCTTCCGGATCCCAAGCATATACATTGAGATCAAGATAATATGTAGTGTCTTCTGCCCAGCTAAGTGTATCAGGTAGATTCCATACAGGAGCCAGATTTTGATTAGGGTCACTGAGTGCATTTATGGGCAGCAGGTCTGGCGGATAACCAATATCTCCACCAGGCAAGGTATTTGTTGAATATGAAACCTGGCAAACTAAGTCCTCACTGGCGTCCCATACAGCAAAATTTGCCAATTCCATCACATTGCCCTGAATATTCATTGTGCATACAGCCTGCCCGCCTGCGGTTACTACATAGCCCACGCCACGACACTCTTCACCCACAAAAGCTCCCACTTCATCACCCTGAACTGCCGGTATACCGTCAATACTCACTTCACAATAGGCAATAGTGGAATTTGTATATAATATCGGCTCCCATGGTCTGGGAAATTCTGCACCTAGAAGAGCCAGCCTCAAGAGGATTACTACCATTACTAATTTCTTCATAGTTCCTTTATCCTTGCATTTATCTTAATAATTTTTCTCGTTGTATTCTCAATTTTCCGCTATCTGCCCGTTTGATGGCAAATACCTGCTCCAGTATATCATAAATACTGGCACCCGATACTTTTTTGCGAAGCTTAAAATTTTCTGCCACTATTCTCATATCTACAATAATTTCCTTTAAATCAAGCTCTCTCTTTTTGCCATGACGTTCTTTGGTGAACTGCCAGTCTAAAGAACTGTCGAATTTTTCTATCCGGCTGGAAAAAAAGTCAATCATTTTGTGTGGAACCGATAATGATATCTCTTCTTCTCTATAGTATTGCATAGAACGCATCGTCTTTGTTACTTCAGCCTGAACATGAGTAATTTTCATCCCGGCGGGAAAAACTTTCTCCAGCTTTTCCTGCACAGTTTCTGCACATAATCCGTTATCTCCGAGCTTGAGATCAAAATACTCGCATTTGCTGGTCATTCCGAGTGGCAGCGGTGGACCAAAGCTCACCTGCGGATGCCTGTTGTAGCCTTCACTATAGGCTACCGGCAAGCCACTTGCACGCACCAGCCTGTACGTCATCCGCAGCATATCCAGATGCCCTATATATCTCACCTCCATTTCTTTTTCATAAAACACGCGAAAACTTTTTTCGGCAACCGTAGAGCTTTCAGGTTTATTAGATTTTGATAGTATCTCATCTTCAATTTTATACTGATAAACCGGCGTAATCTCTGAATCACATAATCCACAGGCTGTGCACTTTTCACGGCAATCAGGGGTGATCAATCCATCTTGAGCTTTTTCATACTCACGTAGTAAGAATTCCTTATCTATCCCAAGATCAATCTTATCCCAGGGCAAAATCTCAGCCTTATCTATTTCACCAAGATAATCCGCAATTTTCATGCCGGATGTCTCTTCCGCCCTCTGCCAGGCAGAATAATCAAAAAGTTCGTCCCAGCCATCATAAACAGCTCCCTGCCTATAGGCAGCATAAAGCAATTCTCCTGCGCTCCTGTCTCCTCTGCCCAATAAACATTCAAGTGCCTGATATTCAAGAGTATGATACTTCAATTTGATAAATTTATACTTTCTCAGGTAATTCTTTAGATACCACACTTTCTCCAGAAGCTCATCACGGCTGGAGGCAGCAGCCCACTGAAAAGGTGTGAACGCTTTTGGTACAAAAGGAGAAATAGTAATATTGATTTGCAATTTTCTCCCGGTAACCGTGACAATTTTTTCCAATAATATCAGAATAGCCTCAATATCGCTCCATTCTTCAAATGGTAAACCAATCATAAAATATAATTTAAGCACTCGCCAATTGTTTTGCACTGCAACACGAATCCCTTCCAGTATCTCTGCTTCACTCATATTTTTATTGATTATATCACGCAATCTCTGGCTGCCGGCTTCCGGCGCAATTGTGATACTTTTCTGCTGCATATCGTTCATAAGTGATGTGAGTCTCTCATCCAGGCTGTCTACCCGTAGTGAGGGCAGGGATAATTTTGTATTATTGCACTCGGTAAATTCGGATAGCTGGAAAAGCAAAGTCCTGATGCAACTGTAATCACTTGAAGATAGAGATGTGAGAGCTACCTCTTCCCAGCCGCTACCCGAGACCTCCCTTTTGATTTGTGATTTAATCACTTCAGCGGATTTTTCACGCACTGGTCTATAAAAATATCCCGCATAACAAAAGCGGCAGCCTCTGCTGCAACCGCGCATTATTTCGCAGGCAAACCTGTCATGCGTGGGCTGGAGCCAGGGAATAATCTGTCCCTTACTGTGACTTGCCTTATCAAAATCCAGATATTTTCTGATTCTGATGCGTCCCCTTGTGGCATCGTAATACTGAGGAGTATAAACGCCACCAATTTCTCCTAATGCCTGTATTCTCTGAGAACGGCTCTTGTGCTTATTTGACTTGATACAATTTTTTATCTCCAGAATCGCCTCTTCACCATCACCAATTAAAAAAGCATCAATAAAATCTGATAACGGCTCAGGATTACCGGCACAAGGGCCTCCTGCAATAATAATAGGCTCAGCTTCTCCCCGCTGCCCGGATATTATGCTTATCCCGGCTAACTCGAGGATATAGAGGATATTTGTATAGGTTAGCTCAGATTGCAATGTAAAACCCAAAACATCAAAATCTCGTACCGCTGCTTTGGATTCCAAAGCAAATAGAGGCAGGTTTTCTTCTTTGAGCAAATCTGCCATATCACGCCAGGGGGCATAGACGCGGTCTGCCATGGCATCAAATTCCTCATTTAATATGACGTATAACAGCTTGAGACCCTGATGCGAAAATCCCACTTCATATACATCAGGATAGGCCAGGCAAAATGTTACCTTATCACTCTCCGGCAGCTTTCTGTAACAATTCACCTCATTATCGGTATAGCGTCCCGGCTTATCTACCCGTTCCAGCAGATGATAGAAATCTATTTCCCGGTATCTCATTATTCCTTCACGTTATAAGGTGATTCCTTACCCTTAAATAAATATTTATCTGCATAATCCGTGCTGTCCCTAAAAGCTGAAATATCTATCTGGACGGCTTTAGGCTGCTCTATAAATTTTTTGTCTGATTTGTTTTCTTCAATTTTATCTTCAGCTTCAGCAGTATAGGTGCTCAAAGAACTAATAACAGAATCTTTAATCAGGCTCACTTTTTCTGTCCTGGTCTCCTCAGCATTATGCCTGAAAGGAAAATTTAATTCACCATTTCTATATAACTTCAGGATAACCAGCACTAAAACCGTGATTAAGATCATCAATAAGAACACAGAAATTATGTTTGTGGAAATCATAAATTTCCTAGGTTGTTGCTCACGCCGATATAAAGCCTCTTTTACGGGACTGGAATACCTGCTGTCGAATAATTGCATCACTATTTTTTCATTTGCATTCAAAGCTTTCACATAGGTCATAGTAATCGCTTTCGCATATCCCAATCCACCCATGTCATCAAATTTATCACTCTCAATATTCCTGAGATACTGCTCGCTGATGCAGGTTTTCTGGGATATCTCTTTGATAGATTTTTCCTGCTGCTCACGCATCGATTTTAAATAGGCACCTATACTTTTTTGTGTGTTCTCTTCCATTGCCTTCCTCTTTTAATCTATTATCTTATTATTGATTAATACCAATCCGCAGGCGATCCCGGCTGCATCCCAGACGATATCTTCCCAGCTCCACTTTCCTCTACTCACATAACGATCTGATGCTTCTTTACCAAAACCCATTCCCAAAGCTATACTCACACCAATTTGTCTGCTGCGGGCTTCCGATGCTCCAAACACATTTCCTGCTGCACTGTAAGAATAGCCGGTTATAAATAAACTGCTGCTAAAATGAGCAAGTTTATCTCTTCCCAGCCAGTCATGACAATTTAATATGCCCGACATTAAAAGTAATATTATCACAACGATTATTCTATAATTCAATTTCACCTCTGAACACCTCTATAACGCTTCCGGATAAATACGCAACCGAAGAAGTGATCTCCACCAGAACATCTCCGCCCGGCATGGACACTGTCACGCATTCACCACTTATAAATCCTTCTCTATGGCAGGTATAGGCACTGGCTACCGCTCCAGTCCCACAGGCTAAGGTTTTGCCGCTGCCTCGCTCGTAGATAATTATTCTTATCCTGTCTGCACCTGTTATCTCTACAAATTCAAAATTCGTGTCTTTCCATCCCGGCAGATATCGCAAAGAATTTATTTTTTCGCCCAGTTCTATTTCATCTATACTGTCTGTAATCTGAATACGATGCCTGTTCCCCACTTTTAATTGATACACCGTGCCTTCTGTCTCAATCTTTTCAAATTCTGCAATATTTCCCATTTCCACTTTGACGATACCGCTTTCATCATCTATCCAACCTCGGCGGGACCCACTATCCGTCTCTATAAGATATTCTCTTTTCTCATACTTCTGAGCCATGATGCTCACCACACACCGCAAAGCACTGCCACACATCATTCCCAGGCTGCCATCCGCATTATACATCCTCATTCTGGCATCTGCTACCTTGCTGCAATAGATAAAAACCACCCCGTCTCCACCTATGCCAAAATGACGACTGCTCAATCTCTGTACAATTTGAGGACTTTCGAGTGACTCACTCACGCAGTCCTGCCTGTCAAGAAATATATAATCATTACCCTGGGCTGTCATTTTTATAAATTTTGCGAGCATCTTATTTTTCCTGTCCCTTTTCGATTAAGTCGCTACGCCCAATACTTCTTTAAATTCATGTAATCCTTCTCTTGATGCCAGCCAGTCTGCCGCCATCAAAGCTCCCGCAGCCAAGCCTCTGCGGTTACGGGTTGTATGACGCAGCTCAATTGTGTCATAAAAACTGTCAAAACCTATTCTGTGCTCTCCCGGTATCTCCCCCGCTCTCACGCTGCTGAACTGGATCTCATCTGTTTCTTTGCTACGCTGCAGAACATCATATACTACCTTTTGCTTTCCACTCAGCTCTGATAATAATATCTCTGCCAGTTGTTTTGCCGTACCGGAGGGACTGTCTTTTTTATAACGGTGATGCAATTCATAGCCATATACATCATAATCAGTTAATTTCTCCATCTTTCTGGCTGCTGCCCGCACTATCTCATAAAATACATTCATACCCGGCGAAAAATTTGAGCCCCAGAGGACTGCACCTCGATGCTTGTTTATCAAGATGGATAATTCATCAAGCCTGTGGTGCCAGCCAGTAGTGCCGCTAACTACTTTGACCCCCAGTTCCACACATTGGCAGATATTTTCAAATGCTGCCCCCGGTTCTGTAAATTCGATGGCTATTTTGCCACCATGCAAATCCTCCCGGCATATCCTGGTTCCTAATTGGGGGTCTATTCTGCTCACAATTTCAAAACCACAATCCGCTGACATCTCATCTAATAACTTTCCCATCCTGCCATAGCCTATCAAGACTAATTTCTTCATGATTTGCTCCATAATTCTATTACTTTTATCAGCCAGTCTTTTCCGGTTTCCAAATCCTCTAAAAGTATAAATTCCCGCACTGAATGAATATTCTGCATTCCAGTGCCCACTACAGCTACTTCCATGCCATGCTCAGCAAATATATTGGCATCACTGCCACCACCGCTAAGTACAGCCCTCTGCTGCCTGCCCAGTGAATGGAACGCAGCCTCGCTTATTCTGCTTAATTTGCTGTCTGAAGATAATTTTACTGATCTAAAAGAATTAGAGAGCTTAAATGACAATTCACAGCCCATTTCAGCAGCAGTCTCTTCAAGTATCTTTTCCACTTCAAGACATAGTACTTGTAATTTGTCATCATTATGACTGCGTATTTCTCCTGATATTTCCACTTTATCACAGACAATATTGTTTGCCTTGCCACCGTGAATTTTTCCCACATTCATAGTAGTTTCGGCATCAATTCTGCCATCCGGGATTTTACTTAAGGCCAGGGCAGTACAGCGTATGGCATTTATCCCTTTCTCCGGTTCTATTCCCGCATGGGCACTCATTCCCCTGATCTCTGCCTGCCACTCACTCTGTGATGGTGCGCTACTCACTATATCACCTAAACGATTTCCATCCAACGCATAACCCTTTCTCGAAGAAAGCAGGCTGTAATCCAGAAATTTGGCACCAAGCAATCCTATCTCTTCACTCACAGTGAATAATAATTCCAGAGGAGCATGCCTAACCCCTCTTGCCTTAATCGATCTCACCGCTGCCAGTATCATGGCAATTCCACTTTTATCGTCAGCACCCAAAACAGTATTTCCTGATGATAATATCCGATCCTTTGCCATCACGGGGGTCACATTCCTCCCAGGCTCCACCGTATCCATGTGAGCACACAATAAAAGAGGCTCAATATCGGGCTCTCCTGCTATTTTTCCCAGTAAATTCCCGCAATCTCCACCAGTCTTTATATGGGCTTTATCTCTGGATATCTCTGCCCCCATCTCCTCAAGCTCTTGCTCCAGATATTCAGCTACAGCCCCCTCATGCAGAGACTCACTATCGATCCTTACCAGTTCCAGAAAATAATCAAGTACTTTCTTACTCATCTCTTATCCTTAATATTTCTCATAATTCACTTTCATTATTGCACGTCTATTGTCAAGCTCATTCCAAAAATACTATAGTATACCCCCGAAATTTTTCTTATTCTAAGCTCAAAAACACCAGGCAGGGCGGTGGAATAATTTTGAATGTTGAATGAATAGCCCCGTGCTTTTAG
>CAZRXY010000147.1:0-13419 GCA_964604155.1 uncultured Candidatus Cloacimonadota bacterium
CTTTTTCTTCTCCCCCCCCCCCCCCCCCCCCGCCTCCAAAGGGCGCCGCGGGGGGGGGGGGGGGGGGGTGGGGGTGGGCATCGCTCAACCCCGAGCTAAAAGCACGGGGCTATTCATTGTATCCCTAATCTTCTGTGTCCAGTCTTACTTTTCACTTCTTGCTTATCATCACACATCACCTTCTTCATTCTACATTCAGACGTCATCCTGTCCATCCTGTCCATCATGTCCATTCTGTCCATTCGGTGACGACCAATAACTTCATAAGTTCAATATTCCAACTAACAAAAAAATTACGGGGGTATGCCAGATAATTTTTTAAACTTGACAGATTTCTTCACTCTTGTTCTATCCGCACAGTAAGTCTTTTCCCTTAATTGTAAATGATTTACGCGGTATGAGAGGCTATAAGAACTACTGGTTCTAAGGCATTGTGCCGAGACCCATCAAAGATGAGTTGCAACTAATGGGACTAGATATAGGTTTTATCTAAAAAAAGAGGGAGTAAACAATGAAAAATATTTTGTTTATAAATGATAATAAGGATATAATGCAATCATTAGAATCGCTTACTTCTGATTTTTTTAGTGGGTTCAGCATTTATACTGCCACAAATGGTATGGAAGGTATTGAACTTGCAAGAACCCATCTTCCTGATGTGATATTAATCGACATTGCAATGACTGGTATGGATAGTTTTGAGGTTTGCAAAATACTGAAAGAAGATGAAAACCTGTGCAATATACCCGTGATTTTTATAACCGCTTTGCAGGAAAACAAAGCAAGCAGAGTACGAGCTCTCGAAGTCGGTGCCGAAGGTTTTCTTAGTAAACCGATTGATGAAATTGTGCTTTTTGCCCAGATAAAAGCAATGCTCAAAATAAAAAAAGCAAGTGATTCCCAAAAATCGGAAAAACAACGTCTCGAAAAAATGGTTGCAGAAGGGACAGGACACTTAGTAAATGATCTGCAAATCAATCGTGATATTAGCCAAAAGCTATGTGAAAGTGAAAAATATTCAGTAAATAAGCTCAAAACTAAAACTGAACCAGATAGTGATATTGAATCGCTGAACCTTGCCGATGTTATCGAATCTGAGGGATTTCAGATTCTGATGGAGAATTTTTATAAAGTTACCCACATAGGTGGTGCCATAGTTGATATTTCAGGAAAAGTTCTGGTTGCAGTGGGCTGGCAGGATATATGTACAAAATTTCACCGTGTCCATCCCGATACAGTGAAAAACTGCCTGGAAAGCGATCTTGCTCTTGCTAATGGCATACCTGTGGGAACATTCAAAGCATACCGCTGCAAAAATAATATGTGGGATATGGCGAGTCCTATTGAAATCGGCGGTAAACATCTGGGGAATATTTACTTCGGACAGTTTTTTTACGATGATGAACATGTAGATTACGAGCTGTTTAGAAAACAAGCCAGGCAGTATGGCTTCGATGAAACTGAATATCTTGCTGCTCTTGACCGTGTTCCCCGTTTTAAAAGAGAATTATTACAGTATGCTATGACGTATTATGCCAGACTTGCCGTAATGATATCATCACTTAGCCATACTAAGATCAAACTTTCAAAAGATATATCTCAAAGAAAAAAGGCAGAGGCTACATTACAAGAAAAAAACGATCTTTTAGAAAGAGTTTTTGATAGTAATTTCGATCTGATTGCACTCACCGATTTGGAGGGTAACTATACCTTAGTCGGAAAGTCGCACGAAGTTATGGGGTATGATAGAGATTCTTTAATTGGGAAAAACGTTATGGGTTTTGTGCATCCAGAAGACGTTGATATTGTCAGGAAAGAATTCGCTCAATTTCTAAAATTCGGTAAAAACAGAAAAGTTGAATACCGTTATAAAAGGATTGACGGAGAATATCTGTGGTTTGAAACCATAGGCACTATATTATCCGATGAAAAAGGGAAACCGGAGCAAATTTTATTCAATACGAGAAACATCACTGAACGTAAACAGGCGGAAGAAAAGCTGCGAGAAAGCGAAGTAAAATTCCGTAGTCTGGCAGAGAATACGTCAGATGTGATAGCCATCATGGATTTGCAGGGCACGATTACTTATATGAGCTTAGTTTGCGAAAAAGAAACGGGTTATAAAAAATCGGAAGTCGAAGGCACAAATATTCGAGATTTATTGACACCGGAGTCTTATGCTGTGGCGATGAAACGATTCCAAAAACGTCTAAAAGGAGAGAATATCAATGCTCCTTTTGAGGTTGGAATAGTGAATAAAACCGGTAAAATTGTTCCATTTGAACTCAATACTTCTGCCATTACTGAAGGTGGAAAAATAAAAAGAATTCAGATCATTGCCCGAAATCTCACAGAACGCAAAAAAGCAGAGGAGTCTCTACGCGAAGGTGAATTAGTTACGCGGGCATTGTTAGACGGCATTCCCGAAAGTGCGTTTCTGGTTGACATTGATGGAACCGTTATTGAAGTTAATAAAACGGTTGCCCAGAGATTGAAAAAAAGAAAGAAAGAATTGATCGGTTCAGATATTTTTAAAGCTGTTCCACAAGACGTAGCTGAAACACGGCGGATATATTTTGATAAAGCACTAAAAACCCGAAATCAGGTACAATTTCAGGATGTCCGTTATGACAGGATTATTGATAATCGCATTAATCCAATTATTGATAGCAATGGAAAAATCTCAAGGCTTGCTGTCATTGGCATTGACATCACAGAGCGCATGAAAATTGAAAGTGAATTGAAAGAAAAAACTACATTTTTATCAACTATTATGAAAACAAGCCCGGTAGGTATTGTCACTGTAGATAAAACCGGAAATATTACCTATGCAAACAATAGAGCTGAAGAAATACTCGGACTGGAAAAAGAAAATTTAACATCTACTACCTATGATGCTCCTTTATTTAATCACACTGATCTTGACGGCTCTCCACTACCTGATGAGAAGCAACCTTTTAATATTATCAAAAAAACACTAAAAACAGTCTTAAATATACAACATGGTATAACCTGGCCTGATGGTACTCTTGTAATATTGTCTATTAACGCTACCCCTATTAAAGACAATAAGGGTCACTTTGGCGGCATGATTGCCTCTATCGAGGATATTTCAGAACGTAAACAGGCGGAAGAAAAGCTGCGAGAAAGCGAAACCGGTCTGCGGGAAGCTCAGCGGCTGGCAAAAATCGGAAGTTGCCTTTTCAATCCTCACAACGGTAAAATAATCATGTCGGACGAGTTGTATGGAATCTTAGGATTAGAAAAGAATGCCGCAGCACTTGACCTGAAAAACCATCAAAAGCTCTATACCCCTGAAAGCTGGCAAAGATTCAACGAGGAAGTTAAAAAAGCACTGGAAACCGGTGAATTCAATGAAATGGAATTGGAGATTATTCGCAAAACTGGGAATCGATTCGTGCTGGCATCAGCGGAAACTCTTAAAGATAAAACAGGTAAATTTGTAGAATTTCGGGGAACTCTGCAAGACATCACCGAGCGTAAACTGGCAGAAGATGCACTGCGCGAAAGCGAAAAACATAATGCCTTCCTGGCTCAAACTGCATTCGAACTGGTAAAACTTACATCCATTCAAAATATCTATAAATACACGGTACAGAAGCTCCATGAATTACTTAATGGCAATTCGATAATTGCCTTGGTGGAATATGATCAAAGTAAAAATCGCTGGAAAATGCAGCAGATAGAAGGCGTTGGCGAAAAAGCTGCCAAACTTTCCAGGCTTCTGGGATTTGATATCGTCAACCTCGAGGGTGATATCTCCACAAAGTATTATGAAAAAATCATCAGCGGTAAGCTTACAGAACTTGATTATGATTTTCCTGGTCTTTTCAATAATAAAGTATCAGCTTCCCTCGGCAAAACTGTCAAAAAAATGTTCTCGGTCGAAAAGCTATATTGTATAGCCTTTCAGGAAGATGAACAAATAATCGGTAATATCACTTTCAGCACTAATAAAAATACAGCAGCGTTCAATACAAATCTGATTGAAACATTTATTCAGCAAGTCTCTATAATTATTAAAGAAAAGAAAATAGAAAAACGGCTAAAAGATAGTGAGATGCAAAAGAATATAATACTGAACAGCTCCCAGGAGATTTTCAGTTTTTTAGATCTTGATCTTAATATAATCTGGGCAAACAAAGCTGCTGCTGATTCGGTAAGCTTGACTCAGGAAGAATTGATCGGCAAGCGTTGCCATGAATTGTTTCAAAACAGACAAGTGCCATGCGAGGGATGTACTGTTCTCAAAGCTAAAGAAACAAAAAAAGCCCAAAGTAGTGAAAGGGTGATGCCAGATGGAAAAATATGGTCATTGAGAGCTTATCCGGTTCTTAATGAACAAGGTGAAGTAGTAAATCTTATTGAGTTCGCAATGGACATTACCCAACGCAAACAGGCGGAAGAAAAAATTCACGAAAAGGATATTCAGTTCAGAAAACTTTCAGCAAATGTACCTGGTCTTATCTATCAATTTACCCGCAGTCCGGACGGCTCGTATTACGTGCCTATTGCTACGGAAGGGATCAAGAATATTTTTGGCTGTCAGCCCGAAGAAGTTGCCGATAATTTTGAAGCGATTGAGCGTGTTCTTCATCCTGAAGATGCTAAAAGGGTTATCAATGATATCGAATATTCCGCTACACATCTGAGCAACTTTGTTTGTGAATTCCGCGTGCTTATCCCAGGCAAGCCAATTCAATGGATTTTATCCCGTTCAACTCCGGAAAAAATGCCTGACGGCAGCGTCACATGGTATGGCTTCAATGCCAATATCACCGACCGCAAACGGGCAGAGACGGTTAAACAAATACAATACAAGATCGCCAATGCACTAATTGAAACAGAAGATTTAGATGAGCTGTTCCCCAAAATACAAGAATATCTGGGACTGCTTATCGATACCAAAAATTTCTACATAGCCATCTATAATGCCGAAAGAGATAGCATTTCTTTTCATTATCACCAAGATGTGAAAGATGAGATAGAAGAATTACCAGCCGCTAAATCCTTAATTGCTTATTTTATACGCCAAAGTAAACCTGTTTTGGCGCAAACTGATGATATTCTTAGTTTAAAGGAAAAAGGTTTAATAGAAACAATTGGCACTCCTTCCAAGGTTTGGCTGGGTGTTCCACTCAAGATAGAGAATAAGATAATTGGCGTTGTCGCAGTAAAAAACTACGAAGATGAAAATGCCTACACCCAGAAAGATATAGAGGTTCTGGAATTTGTTTCACACCAAATTGCCATAGCAATTACAAAAAAACAAAATCGGGAAGAATTACGCCATGCCTACGATCAACTGAAACAATTAAACAAAGACCTTCAAAAAAAGGTGGAAATAACTGTACAGCAACTGCGGGAAAAAGACCACATGCTTATTACAAAGTCCCGTCAGGCTGCAATGGGAGAAATGATAGGAAATATAGCACATCATTGGCGTCAGCCCCTTACTGCTGTTTCGGTTATCCTGCAAAATATCGAAGATGCCGGGGAATGTGGAGAATTAGATGCTGCCTTTCTGGAGAAAAATGTGTTCTTAGCTATGGAGCAATTGCAATTTATGTCACGAACTATTGACAATTTCAGAAATTTCTTTAAATCTAATAAAGAAAAAGCAAATTTTAATGCTAAAGAAAGTATCGAAAAAATCATCGGCTTTATCTCCAAAAGCTTTGAACGTAATCAAATAGAATTGGAAACTTATTTAGAAAATGTTACAATATTTGGATTCGGAAATGAGTATTCACAAGTTGTTTTGAATATTCTGAATAATGCCAAAGATGCTATTTTGGATAATAATAAAAGTGGTGGTAAGGTTAAAATAGAACTTAAAGAAGAAGCAGGTAAAGGAGTCTTGAAAATTTGTGATAGCGGAGGTGGTATTCCCCCAAAAGTCCTTGATAAAATTTTTGATCCTTACTTTACTACAAAAGAGCAAGGTAAAGGTAAAGGTATAGGTATAGGCCTTTATATGAGCAAAATGATCATTGAGAATAATATGGATGGTTCAATAGAAGCCCATAATTTTCCAGAGGGAGCTTGCTTTATAATTATTGTTTAACGCTTCCTCTTATTGCTTCTTATCAGAATTGTAGTGTCAATTGTATCTTCATTTAATTCCAGAAACAATTCAAGATTCTGCGATTGTTATTTGAAATGGGAGCGGTACCCTTAATAGATTACGATGTGACTTAACTTTTTTAATTTACGGAGAATCATTTATGAATTTAAAAACCAATAACTCAGGCATCCCCTTAATTTTAGAATTTTTGGTATTGTTAATTGATTCATATTATGTGAGATAAAGATTGTTGTCAAGGTCAGCCATTGCGAAGGTCTAAAGACCACTCGCAAGGTTTTGGATGAAGGACCTTCCTCAATTTAAGTTACCTTGCGAATGGTCTTTAGACCTTCGCAATGGTGACGACCAATAACTTCATAAGTTCAATATTCCAACCGTAAATTAAATTTCGTGGGTATGCCAGAAAAAACAAAATAAATATTGACACTCTAATATTGTAATGATACACTTCCCTGAAAGAAAGGAGCTTTATATGGATAAGATAAGACATCTCGCCTATTGTGGCTTATATTGTGGAGCCTGCAGTAGTATGATCGCCTATGAAATAGATCTCAAAGATAATAGTGCATCAGATAGTTTAATCCCTGAGTCTGAGCTTCCCTGTCCTGGCTGTGATTCAAAATACCAAAAAAATTGTGAATTTGTTTTATGCAATCAAAGACATCAGACAAATAGTTGTGCTTTTTGCTCAGAATATCCTTGTGAAATGATAATCAAATTTAAAGATGAAGAATATGAACATCATCAGGTGGTATTAAACAATCTTGATCGCATTAAAGAAGTCGGCGAAGATATGTGGCTGAAAGAACAGGAAAGCTATTGGAAATGCCCTGAATGCGGCAGCCGAACAATATGGTATCAAAAAGAATGTAGCCTTTGTCATTCGGAGATCAAAAACAATATATAGGATTAATATGACGCTTGATGCAACCAAGTGCCATTTGTATCTATAAATATATATTAGCAATCAAACCATTATCTATATAATTCCTTGCATTGTAGCTAAATTCTATACCATTTCCAGAATTCAACCTTTTATCTATGGCATTTTATTTCTTGATTACCCCGTCTCCCGTGCGAAGCATTAATTTTGCATTTTACATTTTCAATTTTTCATTCAGGCAATTGCCTGCCCCCGTCCTCCCTTAAGGTGCGGGGCTATCCGTATTATAGCCTGATAAATTCTAACAAAGCAGCCAGAAATTTATCCAGTCTCTCAAGGCGTTCCTTCTTGGTGTTTGCCCGGATCATACCCCCGGCGGCATTATCATGACCACCACCTAATCCAAGTTCTTCCAGAAAGACGCCAAGTTCTTTTTCAGAAGGTGAGAGAAAGTTCTTGGCAAGTGAGAGTTTCAGGTTATTTGTTTTCCTCCCATAGGAAAAATCCGAGGCGACCAGGAGTATATATTGAGCCTCAGGATATACGGCAAGAGCCAGAGTTTTATTGAATTTAGGTGCAAAGGCAAGATTAGAGCAATCGATGATCACCAGATGATGGCCTTTATCCTGATGGAGAAATGATGATGTTTTTCTGATAAACTGAATATCATTTTCCAATGCTTTTTGTTTCTGTTTATATCGCTCCTGAATTTTATCCGAGCCGGACACTTCATCTAAATGAAAATCACGTAATTGACAGGTGAGCCAGTATAGATGATTGCTCATTGCCGGATAAGATTCACTATTGATATTTATAGTTTCATTGATGATATTATGTGGTGAGGGTGCCAGCCATTCATCCAGCGATTCATAAGCCATGGTATCTATGATATTTGCAGCGTTTACAAGCTGCTCAAAATATCCCGGCAGTTTATGATCCCTTGCAAAGTAGTCATAAATAACCTGAGCGGCACTGGGGGCTACTCGGTTAGCTCCTGCAAGATTTGCCGGATTTAACGACCTGTCCAGCACTTCCTGAATATTAGAGGCATGATGATCAAACCAAAAGCCGCATCCGCTGATATACGGCAAATCGCAGACAATATCTGTGCCCGATACCGGCTGTTTATAGATATTCTCCGGCGTGGCAAAACGTATCTGCTGAATACCGGTAACATAACTCACCAGTGCTGCCGAAGCCGCACCATCAAAATCGCAATGTGTATAAATAATCTGAGACACAATAACTCCTTAAAAATTTATAACTATCAAATACCTGTACAAATGAAACCAGGTCAAGCGATTTGTCATCAGCAGGTCCTGTAAAACATTTGCCCTCTCCTAAAATAGCACAGTGCCATTGCCGTATCTCCCGGTATTCTACTCGCCCGGAATAATAATTTTGACAGGAATAGCCTGATTTGAAAAATGCTACTCGGCTTATGAGAAGTAAATAGTTTAGAAAGGATGATAATGATAGGAACCATACTACAGATACTCGGTTCGCTGGGCATGTTCCTGTATGGCATGCGCATCATGTCTGACGGCTTTCAAAAAGCCGCAGGAGACAGGCTGCAATCCATACTTAATTACATGGCAAGCAACCGCTTCACCGCTGTACTTACTGGCTTTCTCATCACTGCCGTTATTCAGTCTTCATCTGCTACCACCGTGATGGTTGTCAGTTTCGCCAATGCCTCTCTCCTGAATTTGAGCCAGGCTATCGGCGTGATCATGGGTGCTAATATCGGAACCACCGTAACCACCTGGATAGTCTCTCTCTTTGGATTCAAATTCAATATCGCAGCAATCTCATTACCCGTGATAGGTATTGGCTTCCCATTTTTCTTAAGTAGAAGCAAAAAAAAAAGAGATTCAGGCGAAATCCTGGTTGGCTTCGGTTTACTATTTCTAGGGCTGAATTTCCTGAAGGAATCTGTTCCCAATATCCAGAGTAATCCTCAAATTCTGGAATTTCTAAATAACTATACCGGCCTCGGTTTCTGGTCTTTTATCATTTTTGTCCTTGTAGGCTCTTTATTGACCATCATAGTGCAGTCATCATCTGCCGCTATGGCTGTTACTGTCACTATGGCATATATGGGCTGGATAGATTATCCCACCGCTTGTGCCATCGTTTTAGGCGAAAACGTGGGCACCACTATCACAGCCAATCTGGCATCTATTGGCACTTCCGTGAACGCAAAACGGGCTGCCAGGGCTCATTTTCTCTTTAATTTTTTCGGAGTAATCTGGATGAGTTTCGTATTCAAGCACTTCCTGATCCTGATAGATAATATCTGCCCGCAGTGGGACAGGCTCAATATTCACGATCTACCGCTCAAGCTTGCTTTATTTCACACCGTTTTTAATCTCACTAATACTCTGATTAGCGTCCCCTTTATCAAACAGATATCTTTGATAGTAACTAAATGGATACCACAAAGCACTGATACAAACGACTTCACCTATAAATTGCAGTATATCTCCGCAGGTATTCAGGATATTGTGCATCTTAATTTGTTAAAAGCAAAACGCGAAATAGAATCTATGTCCTCTATCACAGAAAAAATGTTCAATATCTTTATTGATATCTATAAAAATCCTCAAAAAAAACTGGGCTCTCTCATCCAGGAAATGTCCGATATGGAAGAACTCACAGATCAGATGCAGGAAGAAATTACCCGCTACCTGGTGGAATGCACCAAAGAAGACCTTTCTGAAACTGCGCTTATTAATGTAAATGCCATGCTGAGAATTGTTAACGAATTAGAGAATATCGGCGATAGCTGCATGAAGCTTACATATCTTCTGCAAAGACGGTATGACCGCTCTATACAGCTCCATCCCAATGCAGATAACGAAATACTTGACTTTAGCAAGCTGGTTATAGAATTTATTGCTCTGAACAAGGAGCGGATGAATAAGCATATGGAAAAGCGGATGCTGGAATTAGCCTTCAGGCTGGAAAATAAGATTAATCACAGCAGAGATGAGCTCAAAAATGCCTCGCAGATAAGGCTGCAGGAAGGCGGCGATGTCAACAGTGAACTGCTTTTTATGGACCTGCTCAAGCACTTTGAGCATATTGGAGATAATTCCTTAAATATTGCTCAGGCATTGACGAAGATTCATTAAGATCAGCAGAGCTGAAGCTCTCTGATAAAAGAGATATCTTATACAAAGTCCCGGGAGGCAGAATGAAACGGATAATTGTGATTAGTTTTTTGATATTTTCTCTTTTTTCACTGTGGGGCAGAAGAAATATTATGATGACAGGCTACTGGCCGCCCACCAGCGAAATGATCTATTTATTTAGCGATGATCAAGAGCTTAATCCTGATGGCTGGATTGGCGAAAACTGGGAGGATAGCGGCTATGATGTTTACGCATTTTTCCCCGCATTTAACCGGCATACCAGAGATTTTGAAGTGGATTATCAGGCAACCTGGGAAGATTTCTGGGCTACTGTAGATATTTATAATCCTATTGCAATCATCAGCTATGGCGCAGGTGCCGGTCCCTGGGAAATCGAATATAATGCCAGAAATCTCTCTAACTGGGTGAATGATTATGAATACCCATTCCAACCCACTCCCTGTCCACCTGATAGTACGGTGCCACCAAATTTTGTCCGGCATTCCACCTTGCCCGTTTCTCAGATTGAAACCGCGGTAGATAACCAGACTCCTATTAATGCCTGGGTGGACTGGAACGGAAACCCCGGCAGCTTCCTCTGTGAATATATGGCTTATCTGGGCATGTGGTACCAGGATTCTCACAGCAACCCCGAAGATGAATTCCCCTGCCTCGCCGCAGGTTTCATTCATGTGAGTTCCGGCATTAACCTGGCTCATGCTTCTGATGCTGCCATCGTGACCCTGCAGACCGTGATCGATTATCTGCATGACTTTGTCGATGTCTCCGGCTCCGTCTATCTGGAAGACGGTAATTCGGAAGGCACAGAAATCAGCCTGGTTAATGATAACGGAACGGAATATAATGCCATAGCTGATGAATACGGAAATTTCTCCATAAACCTCCTGCCCAGCGGAGATTATCACCTCACTGCTATTCTCGGTAGATATTATTACTATGAAGCCGAGGTTCAAATCGATTTCCAGAATAACTTTCTGGAAATTGTGCTCGAAGAATACCAGGAAAATGAGCATCTTTCCTGGTGCAATGATCCCCTGCAGCTTGTGAGCTCCACTCCGGGTATTCATATTATGATTGCTGCCGTTTTTGAGCCTGAAGACCTGGCTCCCTACATCAATTGTCACCTGCGTGAACTTAATATTGTCTGCGGAGTGGATAGCTCGCAGGCAAATATAGAATTGATTCTCTATAAAGGCACTCCCGATGGCTCATCGCCCATGCTGATCCTCAAAGAAGAATTTCTCTCCGGCTTCACTGCCGGCAATCAGCATACCCTCTGGCTCGATGATTTAAATATCCTGGATGACTCTTCCTGGGAAACTGGCATTACCTTAGGCTTCATGTTCTCCTCAGATACCGGCGATCTTGCCTATATGGATGAAGGTCCCGCTGTCAACGGCAAAGGTAATATGATCAAAGTCAGCGGGCAATGGATGCAAGCCTCCGATATGCTGGGAGCCGATGGTAATTGGGCAATAGGTCTTGGCTTCTATGGTACACCCATCTCCGAACAGTCCAGCGATATTATTACTTATAATAACAAGCTTATGAATTATCCCAATCCCTTTAACCCCCAGACAACTATCAGGTTCGAGCTCGCCTCGGCTGAAAAGGTGAATATCAATATCTATAATATCAAAGGTGAGCTCATCAGAGCATTAGTCAATAGCGAATTCCCTGCCGGCAAAAATGAAGTGTCCTGGAACGGCAGAAACGAGCAGGGAAAAGTAACAGCCAGTGGAATCTATCTCTATAAATTCTACTGCTCTGAATATGAACATACCGGCAGGATGGTTTTGCTCAAGTAAAATTATTTATTCTTCTTTTTCCCAGACTTAACCCTTTTTTCTATCCTTGCGTGGATTTCTTCACGGATGTCCTGATCAGATAGACGCTTACGCCTGGAATTGCGGCTATCTATAATGATCGCTATCACTATAAAAGTCACCAATATCACTGCCAAAATGATCTCTAATAATAAACTGCCAGATTCCATTTACCCTCACCATTTAATATTCAATAACACTATCCCTGCTACCAGAACCGCATAAGCTGCCAGCTCCCGCAGGCTGAATTTCCTTCGCCAAATCCCTGCATCAGTGAACAAAGCAAATAATACCACCCCCGAAGCTAAAAGCGGATATGCCACCGTCGCCGATACCTGCGTCAAACTACGCATAAAGAATTTTGTTGTCAACTGATTAGGTATTCCCAGAATAAAACCTAACAAAATGGACTGGATATTCACACGCCTCTGCTTGATTATGATCAGGATAATTGTTAAGCACAAGGCTGCCGTGAAAAGGATGCTAAGGTATAAACCCGGGTCGTCCCTGCCAAATTCGTCATAGAGCTTCATAAAGGAATCCGTAATACCCGTCACTCCAAACAAAAGCAGCGCC
The DNA here is from genome assembly GCA_964604155.1 of uncultured Candidatus Cloacimonadota bacterium. Lineage (GTDB taxonomy): Bacteria > Cloacimonadota > Cloacimonadia > Cloacimonadales > TCS61 > Stygibacter. The sequence continues at coordinate 12,553 of CAZRXY010000147.1, forward strand.
AAAGGTATATGCCTGATATGACCCATAAAACTCAACCGCATAAAGGCAACGATGATCAGTAATATCGCCAGATATTTTATAAAAACAAGCGTCTCGTTGAAAATGAAGATCGATAGCAATGTCGGGATTATCAAAGATATCCGCATTGTTCCCACAGCAATCGATTGACCGTTGCGGACTATATTGTTCTGATAAATTATAAAATTTATCAAAAAAAATGAACCTGCCAGAATCCCTAACCCTATCTCTAAAACTCCCGCCTCTCGTATGGGCACAGCATTTGTGCCCCAACTGAATAATGACGCCACCAGATAATTACCCGCAAAAATATAGTATATATCATTGCCCCTGCCACGGTTAAACCAGGTGAGCAGATTGGCTATCGCCACCGAGCATAATACAGATAAGATTAAATAGACCATAATTCCTCTTGCGGACAGAAAAATTCATACCCCAAAACAGGGAAGATTTTTATCACCTCCACCAAAAAAAGTAAATATTATTTCTTAATTCTCACGATTCTCCAAAAATTAATAGTTCCCGGATAAATCCCGATTGAGATAGGGGACACCTCTCCCCCCGAACTAAATGCTCAGGTAGCGATAATTGGCAGGCATCCCCCTGTTCTTTGAATTTATCGTAGTTCTAATTAACTGGGAAATAAAGTATTAGGTTGTATTATCCTTGGTCGACCATCCCGGAGAGCTAACGCACATCCGGGAAGTCTCAATTGGGAAGTTATCAACATTCTAAGTTACCTTGCGAATGGTCTTTAGACCTTCGCAATGGTGACGACTAATTGTCTTCTTGATCATTTTTTTCCACTTTCCAAATAAATTCCGGGGGTATGCCGGCGATAATTGGAAC
>CAZRXY010000148.1:0-8574 GCA_964604155.1 uncultured Candidatus Cloacimonadota bacterium
TCATTTACCTGCTTTTTCAAGTTATCATTGTTTAAATTTCCTGTTTTCAATGTCTCAAATATTATTACTGGCGACAGCCAGTTTCTTTTATCAGTATGCTGCCAGAAATAAAGTGCTGTCCAAGTATCAGCCATAAGTTTATGTTTTATATAACTCTCGCTCTTTTGAAAATCTTCATATTTATTCTTCAACTGGTTGACCTGTTCCGGTGTATCTTCATCTAAAATGCTCCAGTCCTGCACCAGTTCTTTTTCTATCTTCATATCAATCTTATAATATTTCTGATATTTTGCATAATCTTTCTTAAACTGACGAACTTCTGCTTTATGAGCTAATGCAACTTCTTTTATATCTCCTGTCAGAGGGTTACATACTTCAGGCTCAAAAGGCTGCATCATCAATTCCGGAGTTGTTCCAATCAGGCTGTTACCACATTTTATGTGATGATCCAGAAAATTCAAAGGTGCGTCATCAGTGGAAGCAGTTATCCAAAGAGAGACTTTGCATAATTCCACTGCCAGAGGATTCATATCTACTCCATATATACAATGCCTTAGAGCGTCTCGTCTGCCTTTTCTAATTTCCTTATCGCTGGGATACTCTTCATCACTGCGCAATTGAGCTAATTTCAAACCCAGATATTCAGTAGCAGCAATCAAAAAAGCTCCACTGCCACAAGCAGGATCACATACTTTTAATGAAAGAATTTTCTCTTCGAGAAAATTCAGGGAATGGGGAGGTAGGGAGGTAGGGAAATAGGGAGGTAGGGAATTAGCGAATAGGGCATCAACACTATCCCCTATCTCCCTACTCCCTATCTCCCTACTCCCTATCTCCCCACTCCCTATCTCCCCACTCCCGTCTTCTCCACCTTTATCTTCAAACTCAAAATAAGCGATCGCAGCATTTTTCCAATTTCTGAAGTCATCTTCAGAGCTTCCTGTAATTGATCCATCTTGATCAAGTTTATCTTTTGGCATAATATCAGATGTGTCTCTAATTCCTTTAGACTTCCTTGAGATATCCTTAAAAATTGTATATATTCCTTGGTATAATTTCTCCCCCAGCCTTCGGCGATATTTGCCGGGATCGAACTTGCAGCTCTGCGAATCTGACTTGTCATTCCGAACATTTCTTCTCTGGGAAACATCTTTGTAATGTTGTATGCCATCACTGCTATTTTCATTCCCATCTGCCACACTTTCAGATTCTGATAACTCTTTATCTGTTCCATTACTTTCTCCTTCATCTAAAATCTGTAGAACTTCTTCAAGCGAATAGGGAAGTAGGATATCAGAACTTAGGGACTCCTCACCATCCCCTATCTTACTACTCCCTATTTCCCTATTCCCTTCTTCTCCACTCCCTATCTCCCCACTCCCCAAAATCTCTTCCACCAGCGGAACCAATGCCGTCTTCACAAGCTGACTAACCAGTCCCTGATTGGTATAGTAACTCCCAGTAGATTTACGTTCTTTATTATGAATATCAAGGAAAAACTGATTTTTGCTGATGGTTTCAGTAATTTTTTTTCTGCCAGACTTATAAACAATTTCAAAGTCCTCTTCTGCAATACTCGGCTGATATTCCAGCAAGCTTTCATAAATCGAGCCAATTTCCTCAACTCCCATCTCAATATAGCTTATCCTGGCAATAGCTCCATCTCGTTCAAAGGTGGATAGTTTACCAATAAATTGCCTTATCCCATTATTACTGCATCTTATTCCAGAAAGCAGGTCTATCTGGTCAGGATTAAAAAGCAGTCCATTATAGGCAGGAATTCCCAGATCATTAACTCCCTGATAAACCATTTGAAATGTTACTTTAAGTCCTTCCCATAAATCAAATTTCTTTTCATCGGTTATGCTTTCCTGTTCATATCTTCTTCTTAATTCACTGATACTGTAGCTTTCCAGATACAAACTGTTTTGCATGGGCAACAGATTACGCTGTTCGGCATATAAGAGGAATATAACCCTGTAAACAACCCGTAAAATCTGATGATGAAATTTTTCCAAAAGTTTTCTATCTTCTTTTATATCTTTCAGAAAACAAGAATTTCCTTCCAGAAAGCCGTTAGCCAGATATTCAATTGCCTGCACCACATTCTGCTGCAGCTTATCGCCAGCTTGAACACCCGCAATAGCACTCTCTTCAAAAAGCTCTTCCAGTATCTGCTTATTATCCTGATTATAAATAAACCTGCTGGGATGTAATAACCGGAATAAAAGCCGGAATTCATCAAACAATCTGCTTTCAAAGATCAGTTCCAGGTCAAATTCCACAAATCCTTTCCTGGTCTGATGATAATAATCTCTTAAGAGGCGAAGACTTTTCCCATTTGTTACTATTCCCCACTTATCAGAACCAAAGTTCAGATAGCTTTGCAATAGATCATGTGCGCTTTTCTCTCCTCTGCCGCAACCCTTTTCATCCAGTTCCTGATTACAGGAAATCGTATGAACTATTGGGGCATTATCATTTTGCCAACCTCTATGTGAAAGTTTATATTCCTGATTCCCTGCATTCAATAAACTTCTATTATACTGGAGGTTATAGCCCATAGTTTTAAAGAAAGGCAGCAGCCATTTTTCCCGCAGTTCACTGATGCTGTATTCAGCCATATTATCCTGGTGCATATCCCAAAGATCAACCAGTCTTTCCCAGTTTGCAGCAATTCTCTTTTCCAGATAACCGTTATCCCAGGTTATGTTTTCTCCATACCACCAAAAAGTCTCGGGCTTGCAAAATTTATGTTTACAAAGCGGTTTATGCAGTGATTCCAGGATATATTCAGAAAGCAGGTTTCCACTTATTTCTATACTTTTCATTATTATCACCCTAATATATCAAATTTATTGCCAGTACTTCATATCGGACAAATTCAATTTCATCTATTCCTTCCATGATTTCCCGCTCTTCGCTTAAAGATAGTTTTTCCAGTAATTTCTTGCGCTCAGCAATCAGTTCTTCTTTACGAAGTTCTGCTTTTTTTATTATCTCTGGTTCCCACCATCTTCCTTTCCATACAGTCTCCAAATCTTCAATAATTTCTTCTTTACTGCGTTTTCCCGGAAGTAGTTCTGCTCCTTTTATTCGAGTATAATCATCATCATCAAGTGCTTCACCTTCATAAAGATCATAACCGGTTTCAAGGATTTCATTTATTAAGGTTTGAGGAGTACTTTTTACCACATAGCTCAATCGCACGATCAGCTCTAATACGGTAATGTCATTGCCTGAAGCTATTCTATAAGCTATTCTCCCATTCAATTTACCATTTGCTGCTTCCTCTCTGATTATTCCCATTAGCCTCACTACCAGATTATGTGATAAGTCTATCAGTTCACAGACCGGAAACCTGGCAGCATGAGCAGGATCAAATGTTACAGGCTCATACTCAAACTTACCTCGATATTGCAGTCTTTTATCAATTGCTGTAATTTTGTATTCCTTATTTCTCAATTTATCTATCTTGCAATTATAATGCTTCAAACCAGAAAGAATAAAATTCTTAATCTCCTCTGCTGAACCAATTGTAGCTGCTGTTTCTCTGAGCTTTGCCTCTACATCTGGAAGACTTATTTCAGTATGTCCATAAAAACTATCGCTTAATATCTGCTGAATACTCTCTTCATCTACACTGCTGGTTTCCTGAAACTGCAAATCCTGCTTTTCCATTTGTTCAAATATATCTAATTGTCCACTATCAGTTGCAGGTTTTATTACTTCCATTCCTGCTTCCTGCAATAGATTAATGATATGGCTTTCATTTTCCAGGAATGGAGGAGCAAATCCATAATCGTCTCTTATCTGCTCTGTTTTTCTGATAATTATGCTTAATACCAGATGCTCAATGGAATTATTGGCAATAATCTGTCTTATATATACCTTATCTTCCTGTTGTCCAAATCTATCTATTCTTCCGTTTCTTTGCTCAAGCCTGTTGGGATTCCAGGGTAATTCGTAATGAACCATCATATTGCAGAGATGCTGCAGATTCATCCCTTCTGATATGCAGTCAGTGGCTATCAGTATCCCCTTTTCTATTGTGCTGAATTCTTCCAGTACTTCTTTGCGTCTGGCATTATTCATTTCTCCATGTATCGACAATATCATGTAATCTTTAAAAGCTGGTTCCAGATTACTGCTCAAATAACCCAGTGTGTCTTTGTAACGAGTAAAGATGATTAACTTGGAATTATACCTGAATAGCTCTGGCAGAACTTCATCAGTTAATTTTTTCAATCTACTGTCTTTTGCAGGAGTAAGTTTTTTTGCCAGTGATAGTAATTTTTCCAGTAAAGTAATCTCGTATTCCGTAAGAGCTTCTTTAAAGCTGCTGACTTCTAATCTGCGTCCTGCCTCTTCTATTGTGGAGCTTTCCAAGTCATCATATTCTCGTATTATTGTTGATGCTTCATTCCCCTTGATCTCAGTTTCTATTTGTCCACTTTTTAGCTTTCTGATCCTTCTTTCTAATGAAATAATTATAGCATCCGGTGAGCTCAATGCTCTTTTACGAAGATGAAGAATCAAAAAATTGATCATCATTAATGCTTCCCGACCTGCTTTTATCCCTGCCAAAAGCATCTTGCCGTATTCTATGATCAAATTTTGCACTTCAATTTCAGTTTTATGTAATTGATTTATCAGGCACTCTCGCTTATCACGCTCTGGGAATGGATTAAAGCTGTTTGCTTCACTTTTTAACCATTCCACAACATCATGTCTGGTTCGTTGACATACATGCTTATTCGCAGTATGCTTATTAATAATTTGATCCTCACCTCTGATAATTCCACAATCCAAACTGTCTAACAAGCTGCAGAAACTGTCATGGTATCCATTATGTGGCGTTGCCGTTAATAATAACAAATGTTGTGTTTTTGCTGCTATTTTACTTAGGAATTCCCATCTCTGCATTGTGGAACTGTTTCCTTTGCTATTATGAGGCATAGCACATAGGTGTGCTTCATCTATCACAACCATATCCCAGTTATAATTCAGTATCTCATTTCTATTTTTTAGTTGTTTTGCATAATCAATGCTCGTTATCAGATTATTATAATAATCCCAGGGACTCATACCTGCCGGCAGTTCCCTCTCCAGATACCGCCTATGCATACTGCTGATTATCTTGAAATTTAACCTGAAGTGATCTTCCATTGCTTCCTGCCACTGCTCTCTCAAGCTTGCCGGTGTGATTATCAGTATTTTCCTGATGAGATGCCTGTAAATCAATTCACTTAGTATTAATCCTGCTTCTATAGTTTTTCCCAATCCCACATCATCCGCAATCAGCATACGAACTCTAAGTTCTCTGAGAGCCATTACCACCGGTACAAGCTGATAATTTGTAGGTATTATGCTGCTCCTTTGTAAACTTACAAAAGGAGAAGAACCATGCAGCATGTATAGTTTTTCTGCCTGCAAATACAACGACTGGTTGGCAGGATCACCTATCTGATTCTCTGAAGGTAATACCTGAGCATATTTTTCAATTCTTTCAAGCGGCATATAAAATCTGCGCTGCTGAGTTTCATAACTGTCTATAGCTGTTGCCTGCACCTCACTTCTATATAGCCTGTCAACACGCCATAATCGCTCTCTGAGTCTTATTATATCCCCTGCCTGAATTGCTGGATTATTGTTCACAATGAACTGCCTGATAACTTTACATCAATTCCTGACTTGATGTAATGCATTTTATTTAATGCAAAAAAAATAAACTTATCACTTAATCTTAACATAATAATCTCTGATCCTCCAGTCTCCAACTTTATATAAATCTTATCGGTTACAAACAGTAAATTTATTACAATTAAGGCAAGGAATATTTTAATTTCCCTCCTTAATCTTGATGCTTTTCCAATTTAACATCAAGTTTAGACTCCTCGACCCAGCCTGGCATTCTGTCATATATAAAATAGGGACTATTTGATGTTATCCCCGATACAAGATAAACTTTTCTCTGTAAATCATATTTCAAATAATAATAGTATTTGGGATAAGTTTCGTAAAAACCATGTCTATTGAAACTAAATACTTCCAATTCAAGTTGAATTAATGAATCTTTATCTTTTTTCGCTTTGATAACAAAATTATCATACATAACGTCACTGATCTGTGATACATTATATGTTTCTTTCATTTTGTCCAATTTTTCTTTGGGATATACTTTTGAAGCTGAAAGCAAATCAAGCCAGAAAAAATGCCCACACTTCAGCTGAGAAACTTCAATTATTTAATTAAACAATCTTCTCACTTCTCCCTTTCCAACCAAACTCCACAAAATCCTGTAATTATTGTTTATGTAGCGAATTCTGCCGGCAACTATGGCAGGATGAATATTGTGTTTCCTGGCAAATTCAGTAACTTTTTGTTTTGAAAACTCCTCGAATAGTGATGCTGCTTCCAGATATTCATCTTTTATCAGGCTTTCTGATGCAAACTGGTCTGCTATTTCCTCTTCCAGATCATTTGCTGATATATCTAATTCATCAAGATAGCATTCTCCATCACTTTCACCTAAATGTCTAAAAACATGCCCCAGTTCGTGAAACAAGGTAAACCAAAAATTATCAATCCTGTCATATCGCAAAGTAAGTGCAATCACTGGATTTTCGTCTTTTGCTCGAAATACTGCACCATCCAGATAAGTATGTGGCAAATTTGGCAGAATTACTAAATGCATTCCCTCTTTTTGCAAGTACTCCTTTGCCAGCTTTGGTCCCTCATCAAATATTGTAAGTGCCCTTAATTGCCGGATTATAGTTTGTTCATTATTTTTATCAAATTTTCTACTCAAAGTGGTTTCATCGGCAATTTTACGACATCCAGCAATCCAGGCCGCCAGGGAATAATTATTCACGCGATCACTCATACGGGCATTCTGTCTGCAAAAGGTTTTACCTATTGCCACATCTATATATGGCATCAGCAATTCGCGTAGATAGAATTCTGCGTTATCTTTAATTTGGTTATAGGAAGCTTCAACATTCCGAAAGAAAACATTTTTAGCAGTTTTATACATCGCCTTGATGGGAAACTTGTCCCACTCGATTCCAAGAGGCTGGTTAATATAATCAAATTCCTCTTCCTTAACTAAGGCCTCTACTGGAATTTGAAGTCCCTTATGAAGAGCTCTTATCATTTTCAAAGTTAATGGACGCTTCCCATTAAGTATATTGGAAACAACGCCTTTACTGCCAATATATGGAATCAGATCATTCTGTATCATATTCATCTGCTCCATGCGAAACTTGATTGCTGCAACTGCAGACGGTAATTCTGTCGGATATGCCTTTTCTTCATATTCTTCAATCAGATGCGCAATCAATTCCATTTCCTCCCTGTCATCATGAGATAGTTCATCCATATCCATAAGTTCATCTAATCGTTCAGATGCTATATCATAATCTGATTCATCTTCTATTATTTTGAACTTAAACATTTCGTCTCCTTTAGTTTGAGTTTCTCATACTCCTTATGTCTTCCTGCCCATCGTATTTTTGCAATTTGACTAATGAAATCAATCTTGACCACCAAACGATACTTATTGCCACAAATATTAAAAACAACACATCCTTTACCAATTATGCCGGCATTCTTATACTGCCCCTTTAATTGATGCGGATTATCCCAGTTCGCTTTTTTGACCTCAAGCATAAATGCCCTTACTGCATCTCCTGCTTCAGGATATTCCTGAACAAATTTCCTAGTGATATTTTTACCTGCCACCTGCATCTTACCAACTTACGGATGTACCATGTCGTGAGATACATCGCTCTACATCCTCACTTTATACCTGATCTTACATCAGTTATCTCACTTTGATGAACAATATATATCAGTATAATATAATGTCAAGTTATAATTTTGCAAACTTAATTTAGTTATCATGAGACTGTTCACCATTATGTTGCCAATTTATATAACTTATCACTCAAGAAGCCTATAATCTACACCGGTTTTATGATCAGGCATCCCCCTCTGTTTTTTGAATTTATCGTTGCTCTAATTAACTGGGAAATAATGAATAAAGTGGTATTATCCTGGGTCAACTTTCCCGGAAATCTTCGAACATCAGAAAGGTTTTATCCGAAAGCTTTCAATCCAGCTAAGTTACTTTGCGGATGCGCGTTAGCTCTCCTCGATGGTGACGACTAATTGCTTTCTTGATCATTATTTCCACTTTTCAAATTGATTCCGGAGGTATGCCAGTAAATATAAAAAATATCTTTACATATTTTTAATATACTACATCTCTTGCTTATATGAGGTTTAATTATGATAAATATCAAAAATAAAGACCAGCTTATGGTTCCAGGAATAGAATCCTGGGAAGGGATATTATCACCTGAAAAGATAAGATTACTTAAGAATTCCTGAGCTCACATCTTCAGAAATGTTATACTCCCCCAAATTCCTATGGACAAGATAATGAAGATATATTCTAAATCTATGGGTCGGCCTACGAAAGAGTTATACGCCTTGGTTGGAGCAGTAGTATTGCAAGAGATGTTTGACTTTACGGATGAAGAAACTGTAAGGAATATGTCATTTAATCAG
>CAZRXY010000149.1:0-1556 GCA_964604155.1 uncultured Candidatus Cloacimonadota bacterium
AACCTTTGAAATGGTGACGACTAATTGTTTACTTGATCAATATTTCCACTTTTCGAATTAATTTCGGGGGTATGCCAGTATTTTAAAAAAAAGCCTTGCCAAGATTCATTATGCCGGCTAGATTGGGAATTGAATATATGAATGGACGGTGAAAATATGTATATCATTAGACAGATGGAGGATAGGATCAGGCAGGTTAGTAAAACCTTTCCGGCTCTCTTGCTCACGGGGGCTCGACAGGTGGGTAAAACTACGCTTTTAGAACATATCAAAGAAGAAGGACGTCAGTATATATGCCTGGATGATCCGGAAATTAGAGAACTGGCGGTTAATGAACCTGCCCTGTTTCTACAAAAGTATCCGCCGCCCTTATATATTGATGAGATTCAGTATGCTCCGCAGCTTTTTCCTTATCTAAAACTACATATTGATAAGTGTCGGCAGAATGGAGTTTTCTGGTTAAGCGGTTCGCAGCAGTTCTCGCTGATGAAAAATGTGACAGAATCACTTGCCGGCAGGTTAGCTGTCTTAAATTTATTAGGATTAAGCCAGGCAGAATTGCAAGGATCAGCAAGAAAAATGGAGGACTTTATTCCGGAGCCAAAAGCCCTGGAACAAAGACAAATCGCTAATGAGAATGTTAATATTACTCAGTTATACCAGAAGATATTTATGGGACAGATGCCCAGAATGCACCAGTCAGAACCGCCGGAAATCCGGACATATTACAGTTCTTACGTGCAGACCTACATTCAAAGGGATGTAAGAGCGCTTGTCAATATAGGTAATGAGATGTCATTTTACAGATTTATCCGGGCAGCAGCAGCGCGAACCGGTCAGATACTAAATAAATCGGAACTTGCCAGAGATGCAGGCATAACTGCAAAAACTGCTGAAAGCTGGCTCTCTATATTACGTGCATCAGGTATTGTCTTTCTGCTTGAACCTTATTTCAAGAATATAACCAAACGCTTGATAAAAAGTCCAAAACTTTATTTCCTGGATACCGGGCTTTGCAGTTATCTTACCGGCTGGAATAACTCTGAGACCCTGGAAGCCGGTGCTCTAAGCGGGGCTATCCTGGAAACGTGGGTAATCTCGGAAATAATCAAAAATTATAATAACAACGGTGTTCAGGCAAACCTCTATTATCTGAGAACAAAAGATGGAAACGAAATTGACCTGCTGATTGAGCTCAATAGAAAATTGCACCCTATAGAAATAAAAAAAACCGCTCAACCAACGAAAAAAGACATAAGACATTTTCACCTTATTCAAAAAAATGGCGGCATAGCCGGTGCCGGAGGCGTAATCTGCCTCTGCCAAAAACTTTTGCCAATAGACGCGATGAATTACTCTATACCAATCGGGGTAGTATGACGGGGGGAGTGGTGATTGGGGATTGGTGATTGGTGATTGGTGAATGGTGAGTGGTGAGTGGTGATTGGTGATTGGTGAATGGTGAAAAGATGCGAGGATGGGAAGATGGGAAGATGCGAAGATGGGAAATTGAAGATGGTGATTGGTGATTGGTGATTGGGGAGAAGTGAGAAGTG
>CAZRXY010000150.1:0-26141 GCA_964604155.1 uncultured Candidatus Cloacimonadota bacterium
CGGTTATATAGTCACTATGTCTGCACCGGAAAACTGGTTTGGCAGCGAGTTCCTTACTTTTACAGTAAATGATAATCAAGGCAGAGCTGCCGCTTCCGACGAGGTGGAGGTAATAGTTACGCCATCAAGCGGTATTGTAGTGAATAAAGAACTTGAATCCGGCTGGAATTGGCTTTCTCTTAATGTATTGAGCAGCGATATGTCTGTAAACAATGTGATGGCATCTCTGGGTAATAGTGCCAGCTCAATAAAGAATCAAACGCAAAGCGCCATTTACTATGATGGAATGGGCTGGTTTGGCTCTCTGACCCAGATAAATAATCTCAGTTTCTATAAAATTTATCTCAGTAATGCTGCTATCTGGGATTTTGAGGGCATGCCCATATCACCTTCAGAAACAATTTATTCGCTATCACAAGGTTGGAACTGGATATCATATTCGCCCCAGTCTTCAGAAAACATCAATGCTGCTTTGATGCAATTAGGTGGTGCCGGGTTAAACATTAAGAATCAAACACAAAGCTCTATCTATTACTCCGGTATGGGTTGGTTCGGAAGCCTGGTTTTAATGGTACCCTTAGACGGATATATGCTGAAAACCAATTCAAACCTGGATTTTGTTTATCCCGATACTCAGGTTCGAAATGATATTAACCAGCCGATAATTATGCCACAAACCAGAAACATTGATATCCATGCCTATGAATACAATGCCAGTATGGTGATCTCATCCGATAATCAGATATGTGATAATTCAAGCATTATAGCACTAAAAGATGGCGCTATCCGCAGTATCTGTGAAATTTTAGATTATTCAGAAATATTCGGCAGAAAGTATTACACTTTAATGATCTACAGCAATGAGACCTTTGAAGAACACTTCCAGCTTTTCTATCAGGAATCAGAAAGCAGCAAACTGCAGCCGCTTGACTATTCCTTTGATTTTATTGCAGATATGTCCTGTGGCGATTATATCTGTCCTGTAATATTGGAATTAACTGGAAAGGAGAGCGGTAACCTTACAGAGATTATCAATTCTCTTTCCGTATATCCAAATCCTTTTAATCCTACAACTAATATCTTATACGAATTGGAAAAGACAGCAGAAGTTAAACTGGAAATCTTTAATATCAAAGGACAGAAGATAGAAACCTTACTAAATTCCACCCTACAACCCGGAAAACATTCCCTGTTCTGGGACGCCTCCACATATAACAGCGGTATCTATCTACTCCACTTTCAATCTGACAAAAAGCATCTAACTAAAAAACTCATCCTGTTAAAATAGGAAGAGATATTAGCTCTTATACCCCTGAATGCTTCATTCAGGGGTTTCTTTTTCCCATATTGGGAAGGTCTGGCGACCATTAACTTCATAAGTTCAATATTCCAAACTAACAAATAGATTTCGAGGAGCTATGCCAGACAAAAAATAATTTGACAATTTTTATTCAAATTATGGTAATTTGACCGCGTAGAGAAAATCAGTATTAATCGTCATTTAGCGGTAGCTACATATCTCTATGGTCATAATTAGGGATTGGCGAAGTCTGAGGGAAGAGAAAAAACTATTATTTGCTCCAGGGATTTATATAGGGGATAGATTAGCACTATGAAAAAGAAAATGTTTTTAAAAATTTCACGGGCTGGTTTTTTGCTCTCGATTAAAACCTTGCTTTTATTGGCATTTATTATTTTTTTTGCTGCTGTCGTGCATACTGAAGAACCCGATGAATTGATTACCCGGTTATCAGAAAGCCTCTATAAGATAGGCAATATCACGATTGATACAGAGACAAGAACTATCAGTTTCCCTGCAGAATTCAATATGGAAGAGGGTGTGATAGAATTACTTCTGACAGGAAGGAAGGGAAAATTACATGAAAGCGTCTTGAAAACGGAAATAATACCATCCCATTTACAGGTAGCACTGCTGCTATTAGATCATAATTACGGCAGTGTGCTGGAATATCAGGGGGATCCCCGCACACCTGAAGGTGATTCCCTTTTAATCTTGATTAACTGGGAAGATGAAATGGCTGGTTTCACTGAAACCAGAATAGAGAAATTAGCCTATAATGTAAAAAGCTGTAGTCCCATGCAGTTAACGCACTGGATATTTGCCGGCTCAAAAATACTGGATGGTAAGTTCATGGCGGATATTGAAGAATCTATAATCACTACTTACCATGATCCGTTCACAATTATTGATAATCCCTTACCCACCGGCTATGATGATACATTTTATGAAGTTAACAAATCTTTAGTCCCTCCCAAAGGAACAAAAGCTCAAATTACTATCAAGCCGTATGAGATAAATAAAAGATAAGGAGCACAGGATGAGAAAATCTTTAATTGTTTTTCTATTAATAATTTTTTTTAGTGGATTTGGTAAAATAGACCTTTCACTGCAAAATGAGATTGAGTTTTCACTAAAACGGGCATTAAACTGGCTGGTAAATGAACAGGAAGAAGATGGCAGCTGGATGCACTATCCTGCCATTACTGGTTTATCTGTGCTTTCTATTTTGAGGAGTAATGAGGGCTTGACGGCAGATTTTGAACCCGTGGCAAAGGGGCTCAGCTTCATTTTGGACTGCGTTCAATTAGACGGCTCTATTCATGCTGGAGAATTACCCAATTATAATACGGCAATCTGCTTACTGGCGTTCAAAGAAGCAGATGATGGACGGTTTGCTGATATTATTGACGGGGCAGAGAAATATCTGCTGCGGATACAGCTTGATGAAGAAGAGGGCTTCACACCTGATAGTCTCTATTATGGCGGCATTGGCTATGACGGCAGCGATAACAGGCCAGACTTGTCAAATCTAAACTGGGTGATGGAAGCCTTGGTAGAAAGGCAGACTTTGGAAATCGAGAAAAGTGACAAGCCCGAGGTTAAGAATCAAACTGCAAAGAAATTGTTTTATGATAAGGCACTCTTGTTTCTACGGCGATGCCAGAACCTGCAAGAATACAACCCAATGGATTATGCCGAAGATGATGGAGGATTCATCTATGAGGTGGGAAAAAGTAAGGCAGGCGGCGTAAATTCCTATGGCAGCATGACATATATTGGTCTAAAGAGTATGATCTATGCCGAGCTTGGGCAAACAGACCGCGGGTAACTGCTGCTTACGATTGGATTCGGCATCACTATACCCTAGAGACTACCCCCAGAATGGGAAATCAGGGTTTATTTTATTACTATCTTGTGATGGCAAGGTCTTTGAGCGTATATGGAGAAGATACATTGATAGATTCTGAAGGAAAATCGCATAACTGGCGTGAAGAGCTGGCTGATCAGCTTATAAAAATCCAGAATGAAGAGGGTTGGTGGCAAAATGAAAATGGCAGATGGCGTGAAAACAGTAAGATACTGGTGACCACCTATTGCATTCTAAGCTTGGAAGAGTTATTAAAAACAGATAAATTTTAAATAAAAATGAAAATAAAATATTAAGCCAGGAGGCACAGATGGATTTTGATAATCGTTTTTTAATAATTTTGTTATTTTTGCTACTCACTTTTTATTCTCTTGCAGAAGAGAATACTTTTTTCCAGAGAGCACAGGATCTTTTAAACGAGTATCCTGAATATGAACCCCCGGCGATGGGGACAAAAGGCAGAATAGATCAGACAGTGGAAGAAAGCTGGATTGAATACTACAGAAATCAGGCAGAGCAAAATCCTCTGCGGGAAACGGGCGATATCTGTGTGAAAGTGATGCCCACTTACTACTGCTGGCCCAATGAATCAGTGACACTCTGGGGTAATGTATCCTGGGAAAACTATAGCGGCAGCGGCACCTATTACTGGGATTTTGGCGATGGCACTCAATCTGAAGTACTCAATATTTCAAATCAGAGATATCTAAACACTACTCACAGCTATTCTACAATGGATAGTTATATTGCTACACTGGTGGTGGAGGATGATCTGGGTCAGATAGCCTCACAATCGACGAGAGTGGTAGTGATGAATATGAATGATGCCAGAGTAAAAAAAGCTGTTGAAGATGGGCTTCGCTATCTCTATTTAGAACAGTACGCCGATGGACACTGGTATGGTGGTTACAGTTATTCCCCGGCACCGGAAATAGCTGCCACTTCACTGGCAATTCTATCCTTCGAAGAAAATGGACACCTTCCCTGGCTTTCGCCCCAGGAGGATATCTATAAAGAGGTGGTTATACGCGGTTTTAACTGGCTCTGGAATGAAATAGATAGAACTATCATATCTCAGCAGCCTGCTGGAGACCCAGACACAGACGGCAATGGTTATGGATACCATTTTTCTGATGACAGATCTACCTATTCGGATCCAATGGCGCTTCTGGCAATTATTACTTCGGGATCTCCTGACCAAGTGGTAGAATCTGGACCTGCCTGGGTACAGGGTCACACATATTATCAAATTGCTCAGAATATCGTGGATCAAATGCTCTATAGTCAGACAGAAACGGGTAATTACCGAGGCGGTTGGCGCTATAAAATCACCTCAGCAGATTATGGCAGCAGTGATACTTCTACCACTCAATGGCCCGTATTGGGTTTTCTGGCAGCTCAAAACTGGGATATAAGCATTCCTGAATGGGCATGGATTGAGTTATCCTACTGGCTGGATTATATTCAGAGCACCAGTGGCAGCTTTGGTTATGATTCACCTGCCACTGCAGGAAATTTAGCCAGAACCGGCTCAGGATTGACCACTATGTACGCTTTGGGACACGGTATAGATTCTTATAAATACACAAACGCAATAAACTGGCTGGCGAATAATTATACTATGAACGACGGATATTCCGGGATATATGGAATATATTCGCTTTATAAGGGATTATGGTTCTACGATATGCTGCAGCAGCAGATTGGAAGCTATAACTGGTATGAAGATTATACCAATTATCTTCTGGGAACACAGGCAAGTGCAGGAAGCTGGAGCGGTAGCTGGGGAGGAACGCAGTTAAACACATCTTTTGGCGTGCTGGTTTTAACCCCACGGGTGATAATTCCCAATGAGAGTCTGGCTATAGCTCTCCGAAACGTAAATACCGATAATTTTCCTTATGTCACAATATTTGCGGATGTTTTCAGTAATGGGCAGGCACTCACTGGATTAAACAGCACAGATTTTCTGGTCACCGAAGATGGAGTATTGCAGGATATCAGTATACATTATGAATTTGATCAGTATTTGATTACTTATATGTCCACTACCCCCTATCCCTCATCCAGTAATAGAATAGTGATAGCAGAGGTAACTGCACAAGTAGGTGGAGAGGAGTTTACAGAATATGATGACATTATTTATACTTATCAAGAGCATCCTGTGATTCAGCGAACAGATACCACCATAAATCTTAGTTATGTACCCCAGCCTGCGGGACAATCCATCAGTATTGCTGCCTTGATCTATGATAGTAATGAGCCCTACATAAATACTGCTGTTCTGCACTGGCGTACAGCCGGTTCTGCTGCAAATTACTCCGAAATTACAATGTTCAATGTGTCTGATAATTACTGGCTGGGGATCACCGAGAGCAATGTGCAATCACCAGGAATAGAATACTTTATTACCGCTAGCGATGGCTCGATTGTGATATCTGATCCGGCAAATTCGCCTATGGCTTATCCCTACCATATACCCGTAGATAATTTATTGCCACAAATCACGCATACCCCCGTGATATTCGCTGAAGTTCATCAACCAATAAGTATTATTGCAGATGTGGAGGATGAAAGTGATAGCCTGGCTAACGTGTTACTTCATTATAAGCCGGTGGATAGTTATCTATGGAATTATTGCCCAATGCTGACCGATAGAGAATCGTATTCATCCATCATACCGGCAGAATTTATGGAAGAAAACGGAATTTCATACTTTATTTCTGCTATTGATAATTATGGACTCACGGCTTATGACGGAACTTATGAAAAGCCTCATCGCATAGTCAATGCCATGCGGGGCAATTTTAGAGGAACAGTAACGGAGGAAGCAACCAGTTTACCAATTCGTGAAGCATCAATTAACCTCATCAGCAATGGAGAGGTAATCCGAATAGTAAATTCAGATAATTATGGAAATTTCGTGATTTACAATGTGCAGGAAGGGAATTATACTTTACGGGCAAGTAAGGCAGGATACATCAATGCCAACAGCGGTAATTTGCATATAAGTCCTTCTATAGAGATAATTTATGATTTCGTGCTTGCCGAGAATAGCGGTATTGATCTATGTCTGAATACTCTTAGTATTGTTCCCGCCGTAGATCAGGAAGAACCACTTGTAATCAATGCACTGGTCAATAATCTGGGAGCTACTATTGCTCCCGCTGCGGCAATAGTGATTCAAGAAAAGGATCTCACACTTCCAACGCAACCTGTTAGCAATATATATCAGGGTATACTGCCAGAATTAGGCAGCGGAGAATATTTTTATCTGGAAGTGCCATACGCAGCATCATCGAGTTACCTTGAAATCACTGTAGCTATTGATCCAGATAATCTGGTTGAAGAATCTGATAAATCCAATAATGTTATGAGCACTCATATCCAATTTTCAGCTCCGGTAGTAAATTCTGTAACAGCTCTTTATGATGGTGACCCCAATCCGGATGTCATTGGCAGATTCATCTCTTTGAGCGGAATTAATATTCCACCTTCCGAACGAGTGAAAAATCTGCTCACTGCCGGCATCTATGATCCAGAAGGCTGCAATAATATAGACAGAGTAGAATTTGATATAAATGGGATTATTCATATTGATGATAATCCAAGTGGTGGCTGGTCTATAGAATATGATATGTCGCAATTACCTCCCCACAGCGTACCATTGATAGTGACAGCCTACGATAAAACCGGACTGGCCTCCCAACCGATGCTGAAAACTATCAGCATGTTTGCAGCACCTGATTGGCTCGATTACTATATTCTTGATATCAGTCAACAAGCGGCTGCAGGTTACGAAAGCGGTAGCTTTTATTTTGACCTTATCCTGAATTCTCAGGATAGTGGGGGAGATATTTATGATTATGCTTATACAATTGATAATGAGATTGATTTTATTGGCTCATTATACAGCAGCATTGCTGGTGGTGTGAAAGCAAGATTGTATGTGCCTTTAGATATTACCACTTCACCACAAATGACAGGAAGCTTCATGATTGACCAGGCTATCATGGGTGGAGATGCTAACGTAATGGAAATTCCCATAAGCTTCACTATTAATCAGGATTACGAGCTTGCTGCTTTAGATTTTGAGTTTACGGATAACGCTGAATTGCTGGAAATTGGGAGAGGCTTTACTCTTGAAAATCTATTCACCGGAAGCTCTTCGCCAATTTCTCTGGGACTTGATATTTTTGGAGATTATACTTATACAGCCAGTTTTGCTGATGATATGCAAAACTTTACCTTCAATTACAATCCTGCAATTCACAGCAATCGGCATAATGCCCTTGCCATCAGTTTATGTGATGGACTCGCTGCGACAAAGGCTGTTATTTCACCGGAATTAAACCTGGATTTTCAATTGGAATACGGAGAGCAAAGCGGCTTTGATAGCGATACTATTGGCGATTTTGCCATCGATTATCACTTCCTTTTAAATTACTTCTGGCAACTTTATGATAATTGCGTTATCATGGGCAGCTATGGCAATTGGATAATTGGTGAAGACGGAAGATACGAAAGAGAGGGCTTGGCGATTCCGCATTCATTGCCCTACAGCAAAATGGTATCGGATACGGCAGGTAATATTGCCATCGTGTGGATATCAGATAAAGATGAGCAGGAAGAAATTATCAATCCGGAAATAGATTTCAAATACAAACCTGCTGGATCAGACTGGCTGGAAGCTGAAACCATTACTGATAATGATCTGTTTGAATCCTCTCCTGATCTAAGCTTTATGAGTGACGGCAGATTGATCGCGGTATGGATTGCCAATACTATCACACAAACGGAGGCAAACCAGATGCAGAATATCTCACCTGAGGAAATACTGGCTGCTCAGGATATCTATTATTCCCTGTATGAATATGGAATTGGCTGGAGTGAACCTGCCGCCATAATAAGCGATGACGCAGGCAATGGATTTGCTGACGGTGAACCTGCTGTTTCTTTTTCATCACAGAACCAGGGACTGGTTCTGTGGACTCGCTCCGAAAACAGCCTGCAGCCATTATCCGATGGAGCTCTTGAAATCTATTACTCAGTAATGAATGATGATTTATGGAGCGAACCCGTAAATCTTACTGCTGGTTTGAGTAATGATTTCGAACCCGCAGTGTGTTATGGAGAGGCAAATCAAGCTATGGCTCTCTGGCATAATGATGCAGATAGTAATCTGCTTACTGAAGGAGATAACGAAATATTCTTCAGTATCTGGGACGGCTTTAACTGGACGAACGCTCAAAATCTCACAAATAACAATGTAAGAGAGCTTTCGCATACACTCGTAAAACAATCAAATGGCAATTTTTTGGCTGCCTGGGTAGAAGTAGAAACATATCCTGATAACACTCAATTGTACAGCATATCTGCTAATATCTGGGATGCAGATACATCAACGTGGGGCACCACTGAGGTTTTGTATTCACACCCCTATATAATCGAAGAATTGGTGATAAACATAGATTCCAGAGATATTGTCTGCCTTCTTTTTAGAGGGTATGATGGCTTTGATGGAGAAATATTTTTTACATCCAAAGAATTAGCAGAACCAAATTCTAATTGGACAATTCCAGCTCAACAGACTGCCGATGATCTCACACACTGGCTTATTGCATCTGCAATTGATAATAATGACAATCTCTATTATGTAAATTTCCCTTATGACTTCACAGATAGCAGCCCTGAAAGTCGTGGGCGAGGTAGAGGAGATTTTGCCGATGGCTTAAGCCTCATCTCACACGGCATCAGAGATGATGGAACTCTCCGAAACAATCTTAATTACGGTGTGATCATGATAGCCTGCGATCTGGAAATTAATGATGAAGACCTTGTGATAACCGGTATCGATAATCCAAATATCCCAGAAGCCGATACACTCATGATAGAATTCACACTCTATAACCATGGTAATGTGACAGCTAATAATTTCTCGGTGCACCTCTTTGACGGCAATCCCACTGAAGGAGAATTACTTGATATCACCACTATTGAAGCATTGCCACCCGATGAAGATGTCACACTCCAATATGAATGGCAATCTGCCGCAGGGGCACACCAGTTCACTGTGCTATTGGATTCTACCAATGCCCTGATGGAAATTGATGAAAGCAATAATATTGCCAGCAGGAATATTAACATTTTTCCTGATTTGACCATTGAAGAGGTATCCGTATCGGATTATAATCCACTCGCAGGCTCAGATATAACGATCACAGCCCTGGCTGCAAATCTCTCCGGCGCCATTGCCGAAAACATTGCAGTAAGTTTTTATGCTGATAACATCCTGATAGATTCTATTTTGATAGAAAGCCTGCAGGTAGGCGATACAGAAGCTGTTACTCTGGCATACACAGCCACAACAGGCATTAACCTTCTAAAAGCAATAGTTAATGCAGATAGTACTATTCCTGAAGAAATATACGCTAACAACTCAATAGAGCTTTCAATAAATGTAAATCCTGATCTGGAAATATTGAATAGTGATTTAAGCTATAATGGAAACGGAATTCTTGAGCTCACCGGACTGCTTTTAAACAATGGCGGTGTGCCGGCACAAAATGTCAGTTTCCAGTTCTGGCAGGGAAATCCCAGCGCCTCAGGAAGCACAAAAATCGGCGAAACTCTTATAGAAATTATGCCGCCGTTTTCAGTTGCCACTGTCAATATGCCCTGGGCGGCTCCTTATGGCCTTTCTGTAGTCTATGCCAAAGTGGATTCTGCAAATGTGATCATAGAAAGAAATGAAGATAACAATCTGGCATTTATGGAGGTGCTTCATCTTATGCATCCTGACCTGGTGGCAGAAAATATATATTTCATCCTGCCAATTCCAGAACGTTCTGATATAGAAGTTCAGCAATGGGAGATTCTCACCATAGCACTGGAAGTCAGCAATCAGAGTGATATAGATGCCAGTGATGTACAAATAAGATTCTACAATGGTAATCCCATTGATGGTGGCAGTGTAATAGCCAGCACCGCCTGCTTTCAGATATCGGCTGGCGATTCCATTACATTCACCATAAACTGGCATATCCAAAATGCTGCCACTGGCACTCACTATATCTATGCCATGGTAGATCCAGATAACCTGATACCTGAGGCAGATGAAGATAACAACCTTATCTATGATACTGTGGAAGTGATAGAAAACACGTCAAGTCCATCTGTACAGGTGATCCCCACACAGTTGGAAGTTGTGGTTACCAGCGGCTCGCAGCAATTGCAGAACTTCAACGTGCAAAACTATGGCAATTCCAATCTGGAATATGCTCTAAGACCAATCCTTTCTTCTATGCCGGATTTGGAAGACAGGTCTTGCTATTCACCCGAAACAGCAACGCTGCTCCAATTGGGAAGCTTAGTAGAGGCAGGTAAGCTTGCTGATAACGATTTCAATCACGCCGGCTTCCAAAATAAAAAACTTGAACTTGCCTTATCTCCACCTGCTCAATTTATGAATGGGCGTAACGAATTAAACAATCCCGGTAATGATGCAGGCTATGCCATAAGACTCGATGGAACCAGCGATTACCTTAGAATACCGGATATCGACCTATCTGTTTTCACCCTCGAAGCCTGGATTTATCCCGAAGGGCAGGTATATACTGACAATAACTGCCTGTTATCTAAATGGTATCATGGAAACAATAATATTCGTGAATATATGCTCTCAATTATGAATGGAGGTTTCGTTAGATTATATTACTCCAATCTGGGCTCCGATGATAACCATCTGGATACACCTGCAGGATTAATTCAGGAAAATCAATGGTATCATCTGGCAGCCACTCTTGATGGTGAAAGCATCAAGATTTATATCAATGGTGAATTACAGGCAGAAACTGATTGGAATCATACTATCACATCATCTGGCACAGGTAATGGCTGGATAGGCACATATTACGATAATAACTGGTCCTACAACGGACGAATTGATGAAATCCGCATCTGGGATTATGCCCGTAATCAAAGCGAAATACAATTCGCCATGCATTCTCAGCTCAGAAGTAATGAACAGGGACTGGCTGCTTATTGGACAATGGATAATCATTACATAGACATGTCTGGAAATGGCAAAACAGCCGTACCTTACGGAGATGTTATCTTTATAGAATCCGAGGCTCCAATCGGTATAAATACATACTTTTATACTGCTACGGATATTCCTCTCCCTATTGGTCCCGGAGCTGGTATTGTTACGGAATCCGTGATCTCTATTAACGATGAATACCTGGTGGGTGATCTTAATATTACCATTGATATTGAGCATACACACATTGCAGACCTCACACTTGAGCTCATCTCACCTCAGGAGACTTCTATTATCCTAAGTTCATTTAATGGCGGCGCAGGTGATAATTATCAGTTTACCGTTTTTGATGACGAGGCAGATAGCTATATAACCCAAGGCAGTGCTCCATTTAACGGCAGTTTCATCCCATACCCGGGAAGCTTATCCATTTTTGATGGTGAACTGGCAGCAGGGGACTGGACACTCAGAATAACTGATTACTGTAATGGAGATAGCGGTATGCTTTCTAACTGGAGTATGCAAATAAGGCAACTAAGCCCCGCCTGGCTGCAGATTTCTCCTATGGCGGGCAATCTTCTTCCTCTTTCAGGTGATATGATTGATGTAAATTTTGTCCCAGGCCTTTTCTATCCGGGCACATATTATGCAGATATTATAGTTAATAGCAATGACCCGGTTCAACCACAAATAAACGTGATTACTACTACTATTATCACCGGATATCCTGATATTTATCTTCCTTTTAATGAACTGAGCTTTGACCCCACCTATGTAGGCTTCACAAATTCTTTGCCGCTTACAATATATAATCTTGGAAATGGAGACCTTGATATTACTGCTCTTGATTTCTCCGATCCGGCATTCTCTGCCGATGTGAACAGTCTCTCTATCCCTATGGGGCAAACGGATATTATAACTGTTTACTATTCTCCCCAGCTTTCTCAATCTATTCAAGCTGTAATGACTATATCAAATAATGATGAAGCGGTTTCTGTAAATCTGGAAGGCAATAGTCTTGATCCTCCTACTATCAGTATAGACCCGGCAAGCTTCAGTTCTTCGCTGCTCACAGGGCAGCAAAGCAGCGCAATGCTGACAATTTCAAACCTGGGTGAAGACACGCTTTCCTACCAGACTACATCTCGCGTTGTGCCCGATGTCTCAGGAAATGGTGTGCTATATGTTGCCAGCTCCACAGATAACCAGGCAATTGCTATCGATCCTGAAACCGGCAGTATAACAGGAAGTATCGATCTGCCTTATCAACCAGAAAAATTAGCTTTAAGTGATAATGGTTTAATCCTGTGGATCACATACCTGGATGCCGGATTCGTTAGTTATGTAAATATCAGTGATTTCTCTGATACTCTCTCCACTTTAACTACTATTGAGCTGGGAGGTACTAAAACCTGCGGTGCAGCAGTATCGCACAGCAGCTCGTCACTAAATAGCGGATTTGCCTATATTGGTATTCCCAGCCTGAATCAGATAGATAAGATTAATCTTGCTAATGGCGAAATTGTGTCTTATAATTTCTCAAATATAAATCCTCAAGCCCTGGTTCTATCTCACGATGGTTTAAATCTGTTTATCTTAGGAGGAAGTAACCTGCATGTTTTTAATACCTTCACAGAAGAATTCATCCAGATAGGCAGTAATTATACCTTAGGCTATGACCTGGCTCTCAGCCCTGATGGAAAATGGCTCTATGCTGCAGACCGCTATCGCATCAGACGCTATGATACAGAAAATCTCCAATTTGTAAACGAAATTACAGGTCTTAATTACGCCTGCGAAATCGACGTCTCACCCACAGGTGAACTCATCATTGTCTCAGATAAAAATAATAACCAAATCCGGATTTTTGATCGCACATTAAACTCACTGGCAATTATCTCAAATATCGCTGCCCCCGTTGGTCTGGTTATTTCTGAAGATAATCAATGGTGCTATGTGGCAGAAAGTGGAGATCATGAACTTTCCCGCATCAATCTGCAAACCTGGGAGATCGATACTGAGTGGAGTATCACAATTGGCAATAATCTGCTGGGCTTGGCTATTCCGCGCTCTATTGCTGCACCATGGGCATTCACTCTGCCGCAATTCGGCGATCTGCCACCTTTACAATCAGAAGATATTGAACTCATTATGGATGCTCAGGGACTGCCAAATGGCAGCTATTTCGCCGAAATGTGGATCGATAGTACCGACCCCTTCCAGCCCAGAGCAATCAGCCAACTGAGTTTGATCGTTAGTGACAGCCCACATATTGTAGTTTCCACAGATTCCTTGATCTTTACAGAAACTGTTTTTGCAGGTTTCCAGGATTCGCTAAATTTCACAATTACAAATGCCGGTTATGTAGATTTGATTATCAGTGATATTTCTAATAGTAATGAGAAGTTCCAGCTTAATCCTGTCTCTTTCAATCTGCCCCCTGCCGCTTCGCAGGAAGTTACAATTCTATTCACTCCGGATGATACTGCCCTCGAAACCGATACTATTGCAATCCATAGTAATGATGAAACGGTCTATGTCCAGGTAGTAGCCAATGGCTTGCTGCCTCCCGTTATTGCAATTTCCGATTCTGTGATTAATGTTACTCTTGCTAACGAACAGACCGTAACCCGGGAACTCACAATATCCAATAATGGCTATAGCGAATTAGTTTACCAGGCAGAAGTTAGCGGTGATAATGAATTTTGTGCTTTATTTGATGGCAGTGGTGACTACGTTCAGATACCCGATAGTGAATTATGGGATTTTGGTTCTGCCGATTTCACTGTGGAATTCTGGGTAAATCACTCGGCAATTACTATCTATAACACCTGTTTAGAAATAGGTAATTGGAACAACTCAATACTATTACGACAGGATAATTCCAATACCTTCGGTTTATACATCATGGGAAATAGCTATTCTTTCTCCGTTTCCCCAGTTTTGAACGAGTGGCTTCACATCGCCGTTTCAAGGCTTGATAATGAATTATCCCTTTTCTTGAATGGTATCCAAATTGGAAATTCCATCAACAGCAATCATAATGTTCAGGTTTCCAATGTAGTTCGGATAGGTGCCTCAGTTCACACCACCGGACAGTATCTAAATGGTAAAATGGATGAAGTCCGCATCTGGAATGTTTCAAAAACCCAGCAGGAAATTCAGGAAAATATGCATAATATCCTCAATGATTTTGAGGGTGGCTTAATTGGCTATTGGAATTTTAACGACGCAGATAACCCCTGGCGAGACTTTTCTCAATACAATAATGATGGCACTGCCGTCGGGAATACTCTTGTGCTTGATTCTGATTTATATGTCACTCCCTCCTGGCTGAGTATCAATTCTGCCATGTCTGGTTCAATATTACCCGCCGCCAGTGAAGTTATTGAAATTGATTTTCATCTTGCAAATATGCTGACCGGCGTGTATACAGCAGTATTTAAAATATTCAGCAATGACCCCTCTAACCCCATGAATTATACCCAGATCAATCTTAATTATACAGGCATGCCTCTGCTGAATGTTTCCACTGACTCCCTGAACTTTGGAACTGTATTTCTGGGTACTGAGGAATTTAGCGAATTCACTGTCTATAATCAAGGTACAGACAGCCTCTCTGTATTAAGTATAACTTCCACCAACGAAGCTTTTTCGGTTACGCCCAGTTCCTTTGGAGTTGGTATAGATGCTGAGCAAGTGGTGTCTGTTCAATATTCCCCCTCTTCCGCAGGAATCGCCAGCGGAGAACTTCTGTTTACAGCCAATACTGAAAATACTCCAAGCCTTATGTTATCCGGTTTTTGCCTCGAACCACCGGAGATTTTTGCCAGTCCTGCTTCTATACAAGACTCATTGAATTCCGGTGACCTCGCAGATCATATTATCACTATAGGAAATTCTGGAGTAAGCACCTTGAATTTCAATGTTGTTTGCGGGAATCTCGGCAGCGGGATCGATGGTGAATTGATTGTCCCTGCCGGAAATACTTATTATACAGATAGTATAAAATCAAGCCTGTCCGGAATTAATGAAGCAGGTCAAAATTCTATTACTGTTGCTGACACTTCCGGCTTCTCCATCGGCGATGAGCTTCTTATCATCTCCATGCAAGACCCTCAGACTAACCCCTCACTTAATCTTGCCGGACAATTTGAAACTCACACTATCAATGATATCTTAGGTAATTCTCTTTCCTTAGATGGATTTCTGCAACACAATTTCAATCAAATCGATAATTTGAAGCATCAGGCTCTCCGGATCCCACATTTTACCAATGTCACAGTAAATGGCACTATCACCTGTGATAACTGGAACGGTGAAACAGGAGGAATCGTCTTCTTCAAAGCTGCAGGACAGGTTACTGTGAATTCTTCAGGTCTTATTCATGCTTCGGGAAAAGGATACCGTGGACATAATCGCCAACCGGACAATCAGGATGGGTTCCAGGGCGAATCTATTTGTGGCTTTGGCACTCAGACAAATCTTCCTAATATAAATGCCGGTGGGGGCGGTCCTGTTTTTTATGCTGGTGGCGGCGGTGGCGGTCATGCTCTTCCCGGACAAAACGGGGCAATGGGCAATAGCTCTAATTATGGATTTGGTGGTAACGCTATCGGCGATGCTCAGCTTACAAGGCTATATATGGGCGGAGCTGGAGGCACCGGAGGTGATAACGATAACAGCCAGGCGCAAAACCCCAATGGTGGCTATGGCGGCGGCATTGTTTCAATTGCTGCAATTTCAATTTCCGGCGATGGCACCATCGCCTCTAATGGCGGAAATGGCAATTATAGCACGGATCAGGATGGCGGAGCAGGTGGCGGCGCCGCCGGCTCTATCTTGTTAAAAACACAAAATTTTGATGTCGGAAATGTCCGGGCTTTGGGCGGTACCGGTTTCACCCCCTCAAATTCCGAAGGCGGAAAAGGTGGCAATGGCTCCGCAGGAAGAATTCGCCTTGACGCTGATTTAGCTAATGGCTTGGAAAATATCATTCCCGATCCATATCAGGGTAACTTTGCAGACAGCTTTAGTTATCTCATCTCTGCTAATCCTGCCCAAGGTACTCTGGAACCAGGTGAAAACTGTGAAATTACTGTCAGTATAAATACCCAAAACCTTGCAGGAGGCAATCATTTAGACGAGCTTGTGATCATGAGCAATGATATCAATAATCCAAATTTGCCGATTCCAGTCCAACTCACCGTATTTGAAGCAGCAGGTATTGCTACTCAAAATTTACTTGATTTTCCCGATACATACATTGATTCCACCTTCTCACATCCGCTGGTGATTTACAGCAATGGCTCAGATACTCTTAACATCTTGAACCTCGAAGTCCTGAACCATCCTCAGGTTTTCTCTCTATCTGCCACTGATTTTGCTATACCGGCAGGCGATAGAGATACTCTTTGGGTTACCTTTGCTCCAAATGAATTTGCACTTTTCCAGGACATTCTCCTGATTACTTCGAACGACCCCTCAGACCCGGTCAAAGAAGTTAATCTCATAGGAAAAGGACTCGATGATCCGGTTATTGAAGTTACTCCAGAACAATTTGAAATCACCGTCTTACAGAATGATCTGCTTACAGATTATTTCACTATATCAAACCAGGGCGGTGACATATTAGAGGGAACTATCCGTTCTGTGGTTGCAGACACAATTTCGGGGACGTATGACGATTTTGATGATGAGGTCTGGAATGATACCTGGACTGAAGGCGGATCTAGTGGAAGCATCGGTCTTAATGCCGGTGATTATGTTTCAGCACCATACAGCCTGCAAATCTATGCTAATAATTATGATAAATATGTTACTTCCGATCCTTTTTATATCACTGATGACTATCTGCGGGTAGGGTTCTGGTACAAGATCACTTTATCTGAACTTAGTTGTAATTTCCAGATTTTCTATCAAAAAAATGATGGCGATTATAATCTGCTATTTGATTCGCCCGTCAATCAGACTACTGGCTGGACTTATATCCTGGCAGAAACTCAAGACGTTCAAACCGGTGATCAAATCAGAATTCGATTGATGTCTAATATCTATTCTTCCAGTAGCAGTTATGACGAATTTATCGTGCGGCTGGATGATGTGATGTTCGCCCCGCTATTTGACTTTATTTCTTTCTCGGATTATGAATTCAGCCTGGAACCCGGTCTCCAGCAGAATGTCTCCTGCACTTTCCATACTGATGGTCTGGATTTTGGCGGATATCCTGCCCAAATCAGAATTAATAGCAATGATCCGGAAAACCAGACTGTGCTTATTCCGGTTGAAGTCACCGTCCCTCCCTCGATACTCAGTTTCTCACCCCCAAATTTTGTCGCAGATTTTGCCAGCGGTGACCGGTTAAAAATTTATCCTGTGATCACCAATGAGGGTCTTAGCAGGCTAAAAGGTAATATCTACCAGAATCTACCCGATTTTCTTAACAGATATTTCTATGATTTCCACGACGGCGTCATGGATAGCTTCTGGACACCTGCTGGATCCAGCGGTTCTGTGGGGGTGAGCAGCAGCCAAAGCTTCTCTGATTCTTATTCTCTTAGAATTTATGCTCTTGATTATGATAAATATATCACCTCCCAACCCATCACTATGACAAGCTCTTACCTGAAAATATCTCTCTGGCTCAAAGTGGTTACCTCCGAGATAAGTTGTGATTTTAGAATCTATTGCCAGAAAAACGACAATGGCTTTGAATTAATCTATGATACAATAGATAATCAAACATTTGACTGGACCTTTATAGAACAGGACATATCCGGCTTTGCAGAACCTGGAGATATAATTCAAGTCAGATTCATGTCAAATATCTATTCCTCCAGTTCAACCAGCGACCAGTTTGATGCCTACCTCGATGACATCACTATTCACACTGAAGGCGGCGTTTTCTCCTCTTCAGAAAACTACTTCGATCTTGCCTGTGGTGAAAGCTACCATCCTGAAGTCACTTTGGATGCCTCCTATATCCCAGCAGATGTTTATAACTTTCAGATGGATATTCTATCTAATGACCCAGTTTTGCCTTCTGCTGATATCCCTTTTGAACTCACTATCCTTAATGCTCCGGGTATCGCTGCCTCTGTGGATTCCCTCTCATTTGGCAATGTGTTTATCTATGGAAACGCCTGTCTGCCCCTTACTATTTCAAATACCGGTTCTGACCTGCTGTCTATAAATAACATAATACTTGATTCTGACGTATTCTCCTGCAACCTCCCCGAGGATTACAGAATTACCGATATCATCCCCGGCGAATCTCTCCTTTATCATATCTACTTCTCTCCAAATGCCCTGCAGGCTGAAGCCGATTCTATCATTTTTGTCTCAAACGACCCAACAGACGTTACTTTTGTTATTCATCTCTCCGGTACAGGCGTGGAAGCCCCCCAAATTCTGATCTCTCCCCCTGTTATGGAACTCACCCACACTACACAGGATTCTATCGCTCATTTCTTAAATATCACTAATACCGGTAATTATCCTCTCGATTACAATTTCTATCCACGCACTCCAAGTGATCCACAGATGTGGAACTATGCCTATGTAACAAATTATAGTAACAATACTGTTTCTATAGTTAATCTGGAGACCTCCTCATCGCAAACTCTGCCTGGCTTCTATAATAATCCTCATAATATCGATATTGACCCGTTGGGCAGAAATCTCTGGATCACCTATACCAGTTCTAACGTAATCAGTGTCTATAACCTGGAAACCGGTTTGCACAAGGTGATAGAAGCGGTAGGATCAAATCGCCGAGGTTCTGCCTTCTCACCCGATGGTTCTATGGTCTATGTGGCTGACTATGTTAATGATCGCATAGAAGTTTATGCCGCTGATTCGCTGAAACTGGTTACTACATACAGCACCGATATTGATGACCCCGCCTGGCTGGATGTTACGCCGGATGGGCGCTACCTTTATATCTCGGATACAGGAACAGATAAAATAATCGTCATGGATACCCAATCCTATACCCAGGTTACCACTATCGCCGGCTTCACAGACCCCTGGGGAATAGAGATCAGCCCAAATGGAGAATGGTTTGCTTTTCGCGATGGAAATAATCTAAAAATCGGCAGCACAACTACTAACTCTATTATTGCAAATGTGCCTGATATTGCAAATCCAAGAACTCCCGTCTGGTCGCCTGATTGCAGGTTTATCTACGTGGGAAGCTGGGATGCAAACAAAATCCATAAGGTGGAAACTGATTCCTTCTCTATCGTTCAGGAATTTCTCATGCCCTCAAACGTCTGGTCTGTAGCTCTCACCGAGGATAATAATTATCTGCTTGCTACTCTGGCAAATACGGACAATATCGCTATTATTGAGCTTGAAACGGAAGATATCAGTTACGTGAACGTGGGGGATTATCCCACCACAATCACCACTTTCCGCACTAAGATGCCGCCCTGGCTTTATATCGAGCCTCAACAATTTATTGCTACCCTTCCGCCTTTGGCTTCCGATAATGTAGAACTACTCTTTGATACCACTCAGCTTGAAGGTGGTGACCATTTTGCCGAACTGGTTTTTTCTACTAATGACCCACTCAATGCCAATTTTGTCTATGAAATCACGATGCACCATAATACCGGATATCCAAATCTTTTTATCACAGAAGAATCTATCTCATTTGACCCTGCCTGGATCGGGCATGACAATAACTATGAAATTTGTGCCTATAATACAGGAACTGAAGAGCTGATAATTCACGATATCTCTACCGGCAGCGAATATTTCTTCGCTCAGCCGAACCAGATTAACATTGCGGCAGGCGGTTCTGGCTCTATTTACCTCTATTGCAATCCTGAAGATAATGGCACAATCTATGATACTCTTTCTATAGAAAGCAATGGTGGCAGCATCAGTCTTGATCTCACAGCTATATGTTACCCTCCTGCCATTATAGATGTTTCACCACAGCAGATAACCAATACCGTGCTGCCGGACGAAGTTTTCCAGGAATTTATCACAATCACTAATTACGGGGCTCATGATCTGGTCTATCGTTCAAAAATCGCGATACATAAAGATAAATACTTCCTTGGTAATACTAATAAATACCAATTGCACGCCTGGAACGCCGATACACAGAATTTTGATTCAATAAATCTTATTTTTAATGCCCCCTGGTTCACTAAGTTCTCTCCTGATGGCAACCAGCTCTGGGTCACATACCAGAATGCGGGATTCGTCTCCGTTATCGATCCCAATTCTAATGAAGTGATTGCCAATATTCTTCTGGAAGGCTCACGAACTGCTGGCATTGCCTTTGATGCTCTTGGCACCTATGCCTATATTGCAAACTGGACTAATAATAGAATTGAGGTGATAGATACCAGAACTTTCAACCTGGTAACGAGCTTGACCGGTGGATTATCGAACCCCCGCGAACTTATAGCCACATCCGATGGTACCAGACTTTTCGCTACCAATAACGGGAACGGACAATTGGCAATTTTTGATCTTGAAAATCACACATATCTCCAAAGCATCTCAGGCTACAGTTCAGGCTATGATCTCAAGTTTTCA
Organism: uncultured Candidatus Cloacimonadota bacterium; assembly: GCA_964604155.1. Lineage (GTDB taxonomy): Bacteria > Cloacimonadota > Cloacimonadia > Cloacimonadales > TCS61 > Stygibacter. Next base: position 20,767 of record CAZRXY010000150.1, read on the forward strand.
CCTCAGGAAGATTACCTCTACTGGATTGATAGAGATTTTGTACGCAAGGTGGAAATCTCCACAAACCAGATCGTTCAATCCAGCTCACAAATGACCCAGTTACGAGGCTTGGAAATATCATATTCCGGAGATTTACTCTATATCTGCTACTATAACGAAAATAAAATCGTGATCCTCGAAACAAACACCCTAACCCAAACCGGACAGATCGAAGGAATTTTATTCCCCACCGATATCTCCGCTTCCTTTGATGATAGATTACTCTATGTTACTTCCGAAGGTGAACACTATATAAACATTATAGATATAGCTGCCAATCGCACCATAGATACCGTCAATATCGGCACCTCCGATATTGACCTTGCATCTATCTGCACCGCAGATTGTATCTCATATCTGGATGTGATCGCAGAAACCGATACCCTCATGACAGGCGAAAACAGGCAGATCTCATTCAATTTTAATATGCAAAGCCTCCCGGATGGTCTTTATCACGCTGATTACACTCTTTTCACTAATGACCCCGCAGAACCGGTCGTAAATGTCCCCGTGGAAATACTCATAGGTCCTAATCCCGTTATCACTTCTATCGATGATACCCCCGATGACCAGGGCGGATTTGTAGATATCACCTGGCAGGCATCCACTTCTGATAACCCGGATTCTCAAGAGCCGGTATCCTATTACAGTATCTGGCGTAAAATCTCTAGCACCCGATCATCACAAGATGATCACAAAATTGTGCCCGTGATAGACAAAAAAATGATAACCATTAAACAACAGGATACCAATAGCTCTATAAATGGTAATAATCCTGTCCTCACAAATCATGATTCCATGACTGAAGCTACGCGTGATGAACAGTACGAGATTGTTGTCGGGTTTATTCCAGCCCTTCAAAATACTTCCTATTGCAGCATGGCACCCACTTCGGCAGATTCCACTTCTCAAACCGGCATCCAATGGTACATTTTCAAGGTCTGTGCCCACACCTCTAATCCCGGGATTTACTACTTCTCACTGCCAGACAGCGGTTATTCCGTTGTTAATATTATCCCAAATATCCCGCCAACCATCACTTTGCCCGATTCGTTCGCACTTGAAGCTAATAGCTATCTCCAGTTAGATTTCAGTGACTATGTTGATGACCCCGATGGAGACTCCCTGCAATTGTCTGCCTCTGGCTTCCAGCACATTGATGTAGATATTTCAGGATTGCTGGTCACTTTCACACCAGGAATTAACTGGGCTGGCTCAGAAATTATCACTTTCACCGTAGATGATAATCAATCTCGGGCTGTTGCTTCAGATTATGTGGAAGTGATCGTTAATCCCTCGGATATCATTGTAGTTACAAAAAATCTCTCTCCGGGCTGGAACTGGTTTTCTTTGAATGTCTCTGAACCCAATATGTCTGTTAATCATGTGCTCGCTTCTGTGGGAGATAATGCTCATTCTATCCGCAACCAGACTCAAAGCTCCATCTATTATCCTGGAATGGGCTGGTTCGGCTCGCTCACTAACCTGAATAATCTCTCATTCTATAAACTGGATGTTGTCACAAATACTACCTGGCAATTTGCCGGATTACCGGTCAATGTGCCGGAGACTGTCTATAATATTTCCAGCGGCTGGAACTGGATTTCGTTCGCCCCTCAAGTTCCGGAAGATATAAATTTTGCTCTTATGAACCTGCAGGAAGTAGGTACAAATATAAAGAGCCTCACCCAAAGTGCTATCTATTACCCCGGCGCCGGCTGGTTTGGCAGTCTAAATTTCCTCCAACCGCTCGATGGGTATATGCTTAAAACTGATGCATATATTGAATTCACCTATCCGGAATTGATCACCGGAAATCACAGCCGCATTAACCTTAACAAAAAATCTGCCGATTGCTCTGAGATCAGAGGCTTCAACCCTCATAATTATGAATACAATGCCGTCCTTATCGCCTCTTCTCTAAATCATATCTCAAATGATTCCCAATTGCTGGTTATGCATAACGACGAAATCCGCAGTATCTGCGAAATTCTTGATTATTCTGATTTCTTTGGTGCTAAATTCTATTCGCTCATGCTTTACAGCAATGAAACCTTTGAAGAAAACTTCCAGCTTTTCTATCAGGAAAATGCAGTTAGCGAAATCATTCCACTTGATTATCAATTCAATTTCACCGCCGATATGCTTATAGGTGATTTTATCAATCCCGTTATCATAGACCAGGCTTTCACCCAAAATGAAATTGGTATGGAATTTACCGATAAGATCTCCGCCTATCCAAACCCCTTCAATCCGGTAACCACTATTAATCTGGAATTAGCTCAAAACGGACTCACTTCAATTGATATCTATAACATCAAAGGACAAAAGGTTATCAGCCTTCTTAATGAGGAACTGCCTGCCGGACAATATTCAATCTCCTGGAATGCTGCACCGCAGGGCAGCGGTATTTATCTGCTACATTTCAAAACACCGGATTCTCATAAAGTCACCAAGCTTATCCTGCTTAAATAATCCAGAATCATTTATACGACAGCAGCCTCTGCCCCATCCGGCAGAGGCTGCTTATTTTTCCATTCGAGGCAGCTTATTTTTCCGTCAGGGGCAGCTATTTATTATATATATATATATGCTTCCCCCAATAACACTTCATCCGGACACAACACTTTGGTCGCCACCATTGCGAAGGTTTTCAACCATTCGCAAAGTAGCTTGGATGGGTGGTTTTGTTCGCTATCACTTCTAATTCCCTCTCGCGTTCGTGTAGACCGTGCTGTCCGTGGTTTATAATCGTTTTTTTTCAACTGCTGATTAGACTTCTTCAAAAAAATTTGGGATAAATCCCGCTGAGAGGGGGCAATCGATCCCCGAGCTAAAGCTAAGGTGCTATTCATTTTCTTCTCTGATTCCATTATGAACTCCTTTCACTTTTTCTGAGTCCACTTTTTCAAGGACGCATCACACCAGTCACCAGTCACCGGTCACTATTTTCTATTCAGTTGGGGTATTAAATGGTAAAATTATTCTATTTTACTTCGGTGAATAATCTTCTGGGAGATCACCTTATGCTTTGCAAAATACTGTAGCCATGATGTCTGCTTTCCTGGCAATTACCGAATTTTTCTTTGAGAATTTCTTTTAATCTAATGGGATTACGGGTCACAAACCAGGCTTTTCCTCCTTTTATCAGGTTCTCGCGGGCAGTATCCACAAAAATTCCGGCAATCCTGTAATCCGAGAAATAAGGAGGGTTTCCCGCAAATACATTACATTTTGTGGGTGCTTTATAGCCTATGGCAGAAGTCTCAATTTTAAAATTTTCTATTCCGTTTATCCGGCAATTATATTCTGCCATACGCAGAGCCCTGCTGTTTGAATCCACGAAGTAAACCATTTTTAGGGGTTTGTTTTTTGCCAGTGCAATTCCCACGCTGCCGATTCCACAGCCCAGATCCAGAAGAGTATCGCCATCTGAAATTTCCACTTTTTCCAGCAGCGATTTGGCGCCCTCATCCACTCGGCGATGGGCGAATACACCAGGCACAGAGCGTAGTTTTATTTCCTGCTCAAACACTCTGAAGCTGAAATCTGAGGCGTAATCAAGATATTCCACATCATTATTCTTCTTCTTACCGATCAGAACTAAGCCCTTCTCGTTCAGATTATCTAAAGTTGCTCCGCCAAACAGATATTGCATAAGTTCGGTGATCGTCTTCTCTTTTTTTTCAAGAGCTAAATAAAGTTTACAATTTTTTTTTAATGCTGCATGAGATTGGGTTATCATATCAAACACAAATTCTTTAACCAGATTTGCCTGTGTTTGCTGATATAAAATTGCGTCATATTCTCCCGTAATATCTGCCTGGCAGATAACATCCACATTTTCCGCCTCATTATGGAGCAAATTATGCCTGATTTTATCACAATAATACATATCAATATTCTGCATGGTTATTTTAGCCTCAGGGAACATATCTCTTGCTATCATCGCCACCACTCCGGTTCTATTCTCCAGAATCAGGATGTTTGCCGGTTCTTTTAATTCGGACAGTTTGCTGATCAATCTCTTTTCTGTTTCATTTAAGCCAGACCTGGAATAGACTTCATACCTGAAATCCAGAAATTTCTCCAGGCAATTATCAGAAAAGTACTTATTAATATAAATTTTCATCTTACCTCATATATATTTTACAAATTCTTCTATCTCTCTTCGCTGTGGAATGTCTTTGGTCTCTCCCGGATAACCCAGTGGCGTGAGGCAAGTCACATAATCTTCTGGCGCAATAGCAAGTATCTCTTTCACCACGCTTCTATCCATATCTGTTATCCAGCAGGTGCCAAGACCCTGCGAATGTGCTGCCAAAAGCAGGTAGGTTGCCGCGATATCGGCATCCTGCTGCACCCTTTTTGTATCCGGCGAGCAGCAAACTGCCACTGCATATGGGGCATCTCTCAGCGGCTGGCTCGCCCTCTCTCTCACTTCGGAGAGCTGCCTGATCTTATCAGCGTCATCCGTTACCACATAGTAATATCTCTGGCTGTTCATACTGGTGGGCGAATATCTGCATAGCTCAAATATGCTTTTTAGTATCATTTTATCTGGTTTTTTATCTGAATATTTTCTTATGCTGCGTCTTAGAACAAGATTCTCACTCCCGCAGTGATAATCCGGCAGTGCAGACTCAAACTTCTGAAATTCTATCCTTCTGCCTTCCGGATCACGGGCAAAGAAGTGATAGATATTGTATTTAGGATTATATTGCGGCTCATTTTCTGATCTGTCTTTCAATTTCTCATAGATAGCATCGATTTCTTTTCTGCTGTCAAAAAAGAATGTGATGATGCCGGAAGTTTCTATTACTTCCCGCTCACAAAAACCCAGAAGTAGATTTCCCGATTTAAAAATCCGGCAACCTCCCTGGTCCAGCCATAAATACATTCCCAGATCATCAGAATAGAATCTGCTGATCTTCTCAAACATTCCTGTCCCATAAAAAATTAGTCCAGACATCACAACCTCCTGTTTTGGTATCACTAATGCCCAATTATCAAAGCCATTGTTTCTGTCCAGTAATCTATATTTTCTATGATATAATATAAAAAATTTATCTCCTGGCATACCCCCGAAATTAATTCGAAAAGTGGAAATAATGATCAAGTAAACAATTAGTCGTCACCATTGCGAAGTCTTTCGACCATTCGCAATGTAACATAGATGGTTGATAACCTCGCAATTGAGACCTCGCGGATGTGCGTTAGCTCTCCGGGATGGTCAGCCAAGGATAATACAACCTAATACTCTATTTCCCAGTTAATTAGAATTACGATAAATTCAAAAAACAGGTGGATGCCAGATTGGGATTTCTACAACACAA
>CAZRXY010000151.1:0-29475 GCA_964604155.1 uncultured Candidatus Cloacimonadota bacterium
AAAACCTGGGTTACGGCCTGAGCCCTTCGCACTCTGTCTTTGATTTTAAAAAAAATAGTCAAAGACCCATAACCTTACAAAGCTCAAAGAATGAACAACACTCACCATATTGCTGCCCTGCCTTTTCTCGCCGGTTGTAGCAATTCAATTAAGATAATCATCTCGCTTTTTGGTATATCACCTTGACATGTATTCTACTATCGAAAAGTCTGCACTATTGAATTTTTTGGGAGAGTAATATGGATAATAGAAATCAGCTTATTCAGGCTAAAATGCAGAAATTACAACGTCTGATGGATATGGGCGTGAACGCCTACCCCAATCGTTCTCGTAGATCTCATAATATCTCGCAGCTCATCAAAGAAAAAGATGATTTCCTGGCTTCTGAGCAAAATGTATCCATCACTGGAAGACTTGTAGCTCTCAGACGTCAGGGAAAGGTGGGCTTTGGCAATCTCACTGACGAATCCGGCAATATCCAGATATTTGTCCGCAAAGATAACGTCGGTGATGATAATTATGAAGTTTTCAAAGCCTGTGACCTCGGTGATTTTGTCCAGATAGATGGCTCATGCTTTGTCACACAGATGGGCGAATACTCCCTGAAAGCCTCTAGGGTGATTGTTTTATGCAAAGCATTACGCCCCATGCCGGTAGTTAAAGAAAAAACCATTGATGGCAAAACCATTCGCTACGACGAATTTCATGATATAGAAACGCGCTACCGCAAACGCTATCTTGACCTGCTGCTTAATCCTGGACATAAGCAGAATTTTGAGTTACGCGCTCGTCTGATTTCCGGCATCAGAAAGTTTCTGGAATATAGAAAATTTCTGGAGGTGGAAACACCCATTCTCACCCCGCTCTACGGTGGAGCTCATGCCCGTCCATTTCTCACGCATCACAATACTCTGGATATTGAGTTGTATTTGAGAATTTCTCTGGAATTATATCTGAAAAGACTCATTATTGGCGGTTTTGAACGCGTTTATGAGATGGGCAAGGTTTTTCGCAATGAAGGGATGGACCGCTCACATAACCCGGAATTTACACTTCTGGAACTCTATCAGGCATACACAGACTTAGATGGTATGATGGAGCTCACAGAAAGCCTTATCAAATTTCTGGCTACAGATGTCCTGAAAACGGATACTATCTCCTGCCATGGCACCGATATTGATTTCAAATCACCCTTTAGAAAAGCGACTATGCTGGAATTGATCAGGGAATTCACTGATTTTGATGCCTCAAATTTTAACTTCGATATTATCAGTGCTTTCTGCCGCGAACATAAAATTGAGATAGAACCCGCTGCCGGAGCCGGTAAGCTGATTGAAGAAATTTTTAATCATTTTGTGGAACCAAAGCTTATTCAGCCCACCTTTGTCATGGATTACCCCAGAGAAATCTCACCACTCGCCAAGCAGAAACCCGATAACCCGCTGCTCGTAGAACGCTTTGAGCTCTTTATCCTCGGTAATGAATACGCTAACGCCTTCACCGAGCTAAATGACCCTATTGACCAGAAATACCGCTTTGAAGAACAAATGAAAATGAGGGAACTCGGTGATGCCGAAGCTAATGTAATAGATGATGACTTCCTGGAAGCTATGGAATATGGTATGCCGCCCACTGGAGGACTTGGCGTCGGCATAGACCGCCTTATTATGCTGTTCACAGACAATACCTCCATCAAAGAAGTAATCCTCTTCCCTCAAATGAAACCAGAAAATTAAGAGAATAATATACTTCATTTCCTCCGGCGGCAGGTGCACTCTATCAGAACTGATAACCTGCCGCCACTTTTCTGTTATTTTAAATCTTCCTCTACCACATCGAGTTATTTAACATCAGCCCAAAATTGAGAGATATAAAATATTGCAGCCTCACCTCCCGTATCACCAGGTCACAGCCCTTTTTTCATGAAAAATTCTAAATTCATAATTATCAAATCACCCCGGTAGGGTTATTTTGAGCCACGCCAAAAAAAATCGCGGGTATGCCAGATAAAAAATTTTATTTGACAGAATTTATCTTAATCTTGAAAATAAATCAGGTTAAAATATTTTGGTTGGGTAGTAGAAAGTATAACGCAGTGAGGCATAGAGAAAGATAAAGGGTTGAGGGGTAAACCAGAATATAGTAGGGGTGACAGACATATAGCAGAGATAGCTATATAAAAAAAATGGCTGCGCTCCTGGGTGGTGCAGGTTCTTCCTGCACCACCTGAACTTAAGTATAAGATATTTTTATCATAAGATTCTTGTTAATCAACAAGTTACGGGCAATATTATCTGCATTGTAATTGCCCGTATCAATCTGGGAAACAATTGGTCGGTTAGAATTACCTTTATTCCTGGGCAGCTACATTGTGTTTGACTACACGTCCCTTGACCATAAAGACAATTTCTTCGCAGATATTAGTAGTGAGATCGGCGATTCTTTCCAGGTGACTTGATATTTCGTTCATTTGCATCCGGGTGGGCGTGGTTTCCGGAGTTGAGAGCATGTGAGTCATATTGACTCTGAAAATCTGGTCACGCAGGTTATCGATGAGGTCATCAGCGCCCATGACCATAGCGGCAAGTTCGGTATCCTGGTTAGTGAAGGCAATAAAAGCGTCTCTCATCATTTTCTGTGTTTCGCGGAACATAACAGGCAGATCGACATATTTCACGATAACGGGTTTTTGAAGGATTCGCCTGGCACACTTTGTGATATTGATCACGTGGTCACCGATACGCTCGAGGTCATTATTCATTTTGATAATCATGACAATAGTTCGTAGATTTTTTGCTTCCGGCTGGTGCAGAGCAATGAGCCCGATGGCAAATTCTTCGATTTTCATTTCCATATCGTTAAGGATATCTTCCATATCAAAGATAGCATTAAAGGTTTCTTCATTTTTTTCAAACAGCCCTGTTTCCGCCTTCTGCAGCATAGCGGCTACAATATCAGCTTCTTCGGCGATCATTTTTTTTAGAGTAATCAATTTACGTTCTAACATAATTTCTCCTGTAACAAATATTTTTATCCAAATACACCATTAAGATAAGCTTCAGTCCGTTTATCTTTTGGCACAGTGAACATTGTTTGAGTTTTTTCAAATTCCACCATCTCGCCAAGATACATAAAGGCAATATAATCAGAAATCCTGCCAGCCTGGGCAATATTATGTGTAACAATCAGGATAGTAACGTGTTCTTTGAGAGCAAGGCAGAGTTCTTCAATTTTTGCAGTTGATTGTGGATCGAGGGCAGAAGTGGGCTCATCGAGCAGAATGATATCGGGATCATTTGCCAGAGCACGTGCAATGCACAATCTTTGTTGCTGTCCACCGGAAAGAGAGAAGGCGTTTTGGTGCAGTCTGTCCTTCACTTCGTCCCAGATCCAGGCGTTTTTCAGGCTCTCTTCAACAATCTGGTTAATTTTGTTTTTCTTCATTTTTCTAAGCTGCAAACCATAGGCAACATTATTGAAGATAGTTTTAGGGAAAGGATTGGGCTGCTGAAAGACCATTCCTACTTTGGTTCTGATATCAGTAACATCCACTTTACTATCGTAGATATTCTGGTCATAAAGCGTGATTTCGCCTTTAATGCGGCAGGTTGGGATAAGGTCGTTCATGCGGTTAAAACATCTGAGCACGGTAGATTTTCCGCAACCTGAGGGACCTATGAGGGCAGTTATTTTTTTATCATATACCGGGAAATTAACGTCATGCAACACGTGTTTTGAGCCGAACCAGAGATTAAGATTTCTGGCATTAATATGAGCTTTATTTTCTACCATTTCCTGTTCTTCCTTATTTTATATCTGATTGCAATAGCAATAGCACTCACGAATAGGACGAGAGCCAGCAGAACCACAGCCGTGCCATAAGCAATGGGTACTTGTTCATTGGGGTGAGCGCCCTCAGTCATTAAAGCATAGATATGATATGGCAGAGCCATCACTTCATCTTTTAATGATGCTGGGAGTCTGTGACTATAAAAGGTAGCAGCGGTGAAGAGTATAGGGGCGGTTTCACCTGCCACGCGTCCAATAGAGATAACGGCACCGGTGAGAATACTTGGCAGGGCAGCGGGGAAAATCACCCGCATGATGCTTTGTCTTTCCGTGGCACCAAGAGCCAGGGATGCTTCGCGGAATGCTGCGGGTACGGTTCTCAGGGCTTCTTCGGAAGCATTTATGATAACAGGCAAAGCCAGAATACCCAGCGTGAGAGAGCCGGCAGCCAGTGAGACTCCCATATTCATCATTTGCACAAAGACGGTCATACCAAAAAGACCATAGATTATAGAGGGGACACCTGCCAGCGTGTTAACGGCAATTCTAACGATTCTAACAAACCAGTGAGGTTTAGCATAACTTACCAGATATATGGCAGTGAAAATGCCAAGAGGCAGGGCAAAAAGGATAGAGAGAGCAGTGAGCCAGAAGGTGCCGACCAGAGCGGGGTATATTCCTCCAGCAGTCATGCTGTTCACTGGGCCTTTGGTGAGAAACTCCCAGGAGAGTACGCTTCCACCTTTGCTGAAAATCACATATAAAAAACTAACTAAGAAGGCAGCAGTGAGCAAGATAAAAAACCTCAGCAGATTAACGCCTGCCAGATCAGATAATTTTCTTCTATTTATCTTCATTTATCACTTCCTCAAATCTTTTTTTGTCTGTGGAAAACTAATTCAGAGGTGATATTGGTGATAAAAGTAATCAAAAACAGGACAACAGCGATACCATAGAGTGCGTGAAAGTGAGTGGTACCGTGTGCTGTTTCACCCATTTCTGATGCGATGGCGGCGGTCATAGGTCGCACGGAATGAAAAATGGAGCTGGGAAACTGAGGTGAACCTCCGGCAACCATGATAACGACCATTGTTTCACCTATAGCTCTGCCAAATCCGAGGAGGATACTGCTGATGACGCCCGTTTTAGCAGCAGGCAGAATCACTTTTACAATAGTTTCCCAGCGATTTGCTCCCAAGCCATATGAGGCATGTCTCAGGTTTTTGGGTACCATAGACAGGGCATCTTCAGACATACTGGAGATAATGGGAATAACCATCACACCGAGAATAATGGAAGCATTAAGAATATTTAGTCCTGCACTTATATGGAACCACTTCATAAGCATAGGTGCGAGGAATGCCATACCAAACAAGCCATAGACAACTGAAGGGATGCCGGCAAGCAGTTCAATAACGGGTTTAATGATTTCACGGGCTTTGGGTGAGGCGATTTCTGAGATATAGATAGCGGAGCCTACCCCAAAGGGAATAGCAATGATCAGAGCACCTAAAGTAACAAGCAAAGAACCTACAATCAGGGTGAGAATGCCAAAGCGTCCGGGCGTGGTGGTGGGATGCCAGCTAGTGCCAAAAACAAACGCTACGAATTTTTCTATATACTGAAAGAAAATAGGTTTATCCGGCGAATTACCTATTTGTCCCCCAGGGATACTAATGGTGTTATAGTGCACACCCAATACCTTATTTTCAGATTTATCCCAGACAGCGAATTGGATAAGTTCATTTTTAAGGGAGGGTATCTCCAAAGTGATCAGGGAATTTTTATCCGAGGTGATTTTTGCCACGCTGCGGCAAACGCCATTGACGAATACGCCCAGTTCATCTCCGGGTTCTGCGTTTTCATTATCAATAATAACCCGGCAATAAGCAGTAGTGATTTGGGATGCTGCCATTTTCTGAGGCAGCCATGGTCTGGAAAAAATTTGAGGTTCTCCTCCAAGATAGTAGATTGCGTCGATATTGAGCAGTTCTTCAATTTTTGTGCCCGGCTGTGTGACGATGCTTGTATTTGACCCCAAAACTCTTTGTTCCGCACTGTCAAACACGGCAAATTTGGCGGTTTCTGGTTTATTTCCAGCAATTTCTAATTCAGCATAAGCTTTATCATCTTTGATAAAAACTGTGGCAATGCCCCGGCATTCATCATCGATAAAAGCGGCTACTTCATCACCTTGGGAGGCACAATCGCCCTCAATAGTGATTTCGCAATAAATCTTAGTGCTGCTGCTATATTCGATCACCTGCCACGGTTTAGGATTCAGGTAAGGCGTGGCGCATTCGCAAAGGAGCGGATAGTGCCTTTCGCCAAGTTCACTATCGAGCTGGATTTTGGCGACCCCGGCAACAGTGAAGACATCATCATACTTTTTATCATAGACCGCAAACTGAACCGTTTTGCCATTATCGTTTTTGTTTGCCTGGATATCCATAACAGCCAGGGCGATATCATCTTCCATAATTATTCCGGCTATGGCACGGCATTCACCATCAATAAAGGCAGCAATTTCATCATTTTCATCAGCGGGTTCATTGTCTATATACACTTCGCAATAAGTTCGCACGCTGTGTTCTGCCTCAATAATCTGCCAGGGTCGCTCAAATTCCTTTGAATTTACTGAGATAACGCGTGGTCCCAGGTCATCGGAAATCATTGGAGCACCGCCGTAAAATATGCTGGCTATTATGGCGAAAAGAAAAATAATAGTAAATAGGGCAGCCGTATAGGTAATGCCTTTAAAAATTTTTTCTTTATAATTATTCATCCTGGGTATTCCTTGTTTTTTTTTACCCGGTGACAGCTTTATAAAACAGGGGAATCCCACTTGCGAGAAGTGGGATTCCTTTCTCACTGGGTTAGAAGGATTATTTTAAACCAATAAAACCATTTTCTTCAACAAGCCTTTGTCCTTCCGGTGAAAGAATAAAGTCCAGATATTCCTTGATCAGACCGCGAGGTCTGCCATTTGTGTACATGTGCAATGTGCGGGCAACAGGATAAGTTTTGTTCAGGATTGTCTGCTTGCTGGGCATCACACCATCAATTTTCACACCTTTCACGTTATCACTCAAAAAGCCAATTCCCACATAACCGATTGCGCCGGGAGTATCTTTAACGGTAGTAGCCACAGCATTGTTTGATGCGAGCATCAGAGCGCTATCTACAGGAGGATTGCCACCCATGACAATTTCACTGAATACTTCATAGGTTCCGGAAGATACATCGCGACTGATAATCACTATAGGTAAAGCAGGACCACCCAGATCTTTCCAGTTTTTAATACTGCCACTGTAGATAGCCTTAACCTGCTCAATACTTAGGGCACTAACACTATTCTGCGGATTGACCACGATAGCAATAGCATCATTAGCCACAACATTCTCATAAAGATTCACGCCATTGGCTCTTGCCTGGGCTTTCTCTTTGGTTTTAGCATGCCGTGAGGCATCGCCAATATCGATTGTTCCTGCAATAATGCCGGCGATGCCTACGGAAGAGCCGCCGCCGCGCACAGAAATATCTGCACCCGGATTAGCATTCATAAAAGCTTCAGCGCAGCTTTGCGCAATGGGTAATACAGTAGTGGAGCCGGCAATCGTCAAGCTTCCTTTTGCCAGCAGCGGGAAAATCATAAGTGATAATACCGCAATAATAATCATTTTCTTCATCTTATTTCTCCTGTTTTCCTGATTATTTGATAGTGCCGGAGAATTTCCAGCGCAATTGCATCATAATCTCAGATTCGTCTTTCTTCTCTTCGTTTTTGTAGTCCTTCATCATGTAGTTTGCCTGGACTAATACCTTTGAGCTGATATAATAATTCACACCACCTATGATCGTGTCATAAGCTTTGGAAGCGGCATCATCATCATCGATATCAGCATCATCATCATACATATCGTAGCGTAATACAATCTCCATGTTCTGGTTGATAATCTCGGAGAGTTTGATGATAGGCATAATAGAAATGGCATTAATAGTTTTTTCCGTTTCTTCTTCTGAATTGCCGTTCCATTCTTTGTTAGTGTGGGTGCGTGTGAGATATTGCGCTCTGAAATCTACATTAGGCAACATGGTGATGCGTCCAACCACTGCCATCTTATTGATAGTTTCGTCATAATCAACTTCATTGCCGCTCCCGTCTTCATAAGAAGATGCCTTATTATCTAAACAGAAAGAGCCACCTATGGTAAGCCCCGGGACAGGGAAGAATCTCAAATTTATCAGATAAGACATATTCGTATCAATGCCGCTGCCGGTTTTTTTGTATCCTTCTCCATTATAGGTTGCCAGGTTGTATTCGCCGATACCATTAGGTAGATATCCGCTGATACCCATACCATAATCCGTTGATGAAGCAAATCCATACTTGTCAGAAGGATCTTTGTCTATGGTTTCATACTTAAAATCATAGATAGTACCAAAATAATTCTTCATCAAACCGAAGCTAAAAGTGGCATCTTTCCACAGGTAATTAGCAAAATCGAGGTAAGCATATTTAAGTTTTATGCCTGCACCATCACTTAATTTATCGCTACTGAAGAAATCTAATGTAAAGCGACCCTTGATATCTGAAGTAAGTTTGGGCTCTACACTAAAATAACCACGCTGCAAAGACAATTCATTTTTCACCGCATCATCGGTATCATCGATCATCTTGTATGTCCAGCGATTCCACAATTCCATACTCAGCTTTACCTGAGCACTGGCTATTCCCACCAGCATAACAAACAAAACTAATAAAACTACTCTTTTTTTCACATTTCCTCCTTTTTGGATAATGAGATTTTTCTCTTTCGCCCTATATCTACGCAACCAGTGTTAAATAATAATAAGTGAATTGTTAAGAGAGTGTTAATACCCAAAACCTGCTTCAATTAATTATCTTAACTCAAAGTTAACAGAGGCTTTATAAAATATTCACAATGTTGAAGTAATATTAGTAAGGGTTAATGTAAAATTAGCTTTGACATGATAAAAGAAAATGGTAAATCTGTCTTGCGAGGGATAGAAAAGTACTTGGAGCTTGAATGAAGAAAGTTATTGCAATAGTCGATGATGAGCCGGATATACTACAGCTTTTGGAATTAAATCTCCAAAAGTCCGGCTTTTCGTCAGTAAGTTTCGAAGACGGTGGCAGCCTTCTGAACTTCCTTAAGGCTAATGAGCCAGACCTGATCGTTCTGGACTTAATGCTGCCGGATTATGATGGTTTTGATATCTGCAAGATCATCAGAAACCAGCAGAAGACAAAACATATCCCGATTATTATGTTTACGGCACGGGGGGAATCAATGGATAAGATTCTCGGATTAGAATTAGGAGCAGATGACTATCTGGACAAAATGAGTTCACCGCGTGAGCTTGTAGCACGGATCAAAGCAGTGCTGCGGCGATCAAATCCTGCAATTGAGATATCTGTGCTAAAAATTGATGAGCATATCAGCATAGACCCTCAGAAATATGAGGTGTCGATAGATGGCACAACAATCAATCTAACAACAACAGAATTCAATATACTTCATCTTTTGGCGCAACATCCAGGCTGGGTGTATTCTCGCAATCAGATACTCGACCATTTGTGGGGAAATGATAAGATAGTGATAGACCGGACGATAGACGTACATATCCGCAACATAAGGGAAAAATTAGGTGAAGCCGGCAATATAATAAAAAATGTCAGAGGCGTGGGCTATAAACTGGAGCTGTAACAATAATGAAACTATTTTCAAAATTATTCTGGAGTTTTTTTGGTGTGTATCTGGTATTTGCGCTGACATTTTTTATTTTTGCCTACCATAATGTAAGCAGTAGCTATCTGGATACTTCTCTTCACTATTTGAAGGAATTTGGCAATATTATAAAGCCTCAGATCGTGGGATATATAGAGAATGATGATTATGAAAGTCTCAAAAAATATTCACGTGAACTTACTACAGAAATAAGGATCACTTATATCAATGAAGAGGGTACTGTGCTTTCTGATTCTGATGCCGATAATGAAACTTTGGATAATCATGGCAGCCGTCCCGAGATTATTACAGCCAGGAATGAGGGTAGTGGTTTTGCCTGGAGATATTCCAATACTGTAAATCGCAAAATGCTCTATTTTGCGGACAGTGTTATTATAAATAATGAAAAAACCGGTTTCTTGCGTCTAAGTTACTATGATTATCAGATAGAAGAGCTGCAGGAATCTCTTTCTCAGGAAATGACCAGATACCTGGTTATTGGGCTGCTTGTATCTCTTGTTCTCACCTATATCATTTCGCGGAGTTTTACCATCCCGATACGAAAGCTGGCTCATGTAACTCGCAGACTGGCAGAAGGTGATTTTTCTACGCGGTTGAATCCGGGATCACACGATGAGATTTATGATCTTTCCGTAAGCTTTAATTCGATGGCAGATAAGATACAATTGCTTATAGACCAGATGTTTGAGCAAAAGGAATCTCTGCGCAACATCATCGATAACATAAATGAATTGCTCTGGGTGATAGACACCCGTTCAGAAAAAATAACTTTAGCTAATCGGGCATTTACGAGTTTTTTGAAAATAGATGATGCCACGGATAAATACTACTGGCAGATTTTCCGTAATATAGAGATTAACCAGATAATTAAAGATGCCATTAACGATCATCAGGCGGTATTAAAAGAGATTACGCTTAATAATCGTGTTTTTCATATGTCTGTTTATATCCCTCAAAGCAATGGTAATATTATAGTATTGATGCACGAGATTACAGTTGTGCGTGAACTGGAAAAAGTGAAGCGTGATTTTGTGATAAATGCTTCTCATGAACTGAGAACACCACTGGCTTCCATCAAGGGGTACACAGAGCTCCTCAAAAGCAGTATCCTGCCCGAAAATGAATCTATTCTTCAGGCTATTGAGAGAAATAATCTACGCCTTACATCCATTGTGAATGACATATTGAGTCTTGCCTCGCTGGAAGATATATCTTCACTGGATCTCGAGCTAACCAATATCTCATTGATACTTGACAATGCCTGCGTTTTATTTAAAGCGAGGCTTAAAGAAAATGGTCTTAAACTAGAGCAGAACTATGAGCCTGCAATCTATGCCATTGTGGATATCTTCCGCTTTGAGCAAATGGTCAATAATCTAATCGATAATGCTATCAAATATACTCTTTCAGGCAAGATCACTCTTTCACTATTTATCCAGGATGATCAATTAGTTTTTGAATGCTCAGATACCGGTATTGGTATTCCGGAAAACCTGCTGTCCCGCATTTTTGAAAGGTTCTATGTTGTAGATAAATCACGCTCGAGAAAATCCGGTGGAACCGGATTGGGGCTTTCTATTGTTAAACACATCGTTCAATTGCATAATGGAGAAATTTCCGTGAGAAGTATTCTGGAAGCAGGGACAAGTTTCAGGATAAGCATCCCACTTAAATAGTATGAAAGATATAAAGATAGAAGACTATCTGCCTTTTGTGAAAAGCATTGCGAATAAGTATCGCTATTCAGGGTTGCCCTACGATGACCTGGTGCAGGAAGGAATGATGGGTCTTTGGGAAGCCATGCAGCGATATGACCCACAGCGAGAAGCTAAATTGACTACTTATGCAGCGTTCTGGATAAAGAAACGAATTATTGAAGCAATAAATAATGAACAGAAACATCATCTAAATTCTTCAGAATTTAATGAAGAGATCACACCAACGCCCGAACAGCACACCTTTAGTGAAGAGACAGAGAAACTAAAACTGCCGGATGGAATGCCTGAAATAGAGAAAATTGTACTTTCACTTTCTTTTGAAGAGCAGCTTACGCTCAATGAAATTGCTATCAGACTTGAACTTAGCCGCGAAAAGGTGAGACAATTAAAAGAGATGGGGCTTCGCCGAATGAAATCCGCCATAACTTCCTCTTTATCCTGAATTCAGAGATCAGCTAATTAGAAAAAAAATAAAAAACCCCCCAATAAAATCGGGGGGATATAATCTGCTAAGCAGAATAATTTTTAGTTTATCTTCTCGCTGATCTTCCAACGCATCTGCAGCTTGATCTCACTTTCATCGTCTAAATCTTCAAAGATGTAATTTTTCATAGAGTAATTTGCCTGTAACCATAATTTTGGTTTATTTTTGGCATCTCTCACGAGATAATAATTCAAACCGGCAATCAATAAATCGCAAGCTTCAGAATCTGCTGCATCATTATCAAGGTCTGCATCGTCATCATAAATATCATAGCGGAATACTGCTTCTATATCTGCGCTGGTGAATTCTGCAATATTTATAATTGAGATGATGGAGATCACATTGCTTGTCAATTCAGATTCGGCTTCCTGATCATCTAAGTAGTCCCAGTATTTGGCAGTATATGTACCGGACACGTACTGTCCCCAGATATCCAACCCTTTAATAGTGTTAAATCTCAAAAAACCTGCCATAATATTTCTTTCAAAATCGTAAGCAATTTCCTGTCCCTGTCCATCCCAATACATAGTTTCGACAGGATTCATGTAATAAGAACCCCCCATTACCACACCTGGAACAGGAGTAAAACGGATATTACCGAGAATGCTCATGTTTGTATCAAGTGCATTACCCGTTTTTGTGTAGCCTTCACCATTATAGACAGCTACGTGATACTCACCCAGACCAGAAGGGATCAAGCCATGAAGACCCATACCATAATCTGTGGATACAGCAAAACCATACATGTCTGTAGGACTAAGGTCTATTGTGGCATAACCCCAGTCATAAATTGTGCCAAAATATACAGGCATCAATCCAAAGGTGAAATCTGCATCTTTCCATAAATATTCAGAGAATTTCACACATGCAACTCTCAGCTTTATACCGACTCCATCCATTCCGGAAGTATCCTTACTAAAAAAATCAAGGATGAATTTACCTGTAATACGGTTTGTGAAATTGTGATCAAAACCAAGATAGCCACGTGCTAATGACAATTCGTTTTTTGCTGCATCATCTTCGCCATCAATCATTTTATAAGTCCAGCGATTCCACAGCTCCATGTTAAGATAGGTTTCAGCATTTACTACGCCCAGTAGTAAAACCAATAAAATACCTAAAAACATGATCTTTCTCATTTTTTACCTCCAATAACCAGTGATGGTGCTTTTATTTCTGCAGGTACAATTTTAGTCAAGCTCATTTAGTCAATCCTGGCATACCCCCGAAATTAATTCGAAAAGTGGAAATAATGATCAAGTTAACAATTAGTCGTCACCATCACGGAGATCTAACGCACATCCGCGAGGTAACTTAGATGGTTGAATACCTTCCAATTGAGACCTTCCAGATGTGCATTAGCTCTTCGGGATAATCGACCAAGGATAATACAACCTAATTCATTTTTTCCCAGTTAATTAGAACTTCAATAAATTCAAAAAACAGGGGGATGCCAGCATTTTGTTAATCCAGGCATACCCCCAAATTTTTCTGTTGCATGACTCATAAATTACCCTGAGGTAAAAGAGGGGCAGGCTGTCGCCTGAATAAAAAATTTAGATGCTGTACTACGGTGAGAAGAGAAGCGGGAGACGATGGATTAAAATGAATAGCCCCGTGCTTTTAGCTCGGGGTTTGAGATTCCCCCTATCATCGGGATTTATCCCTAAATCTATCTTGTTGAAGTAAGATCGATAGTTGAAACTCCTGTCAGCCCTTTTTCCAAGCACAAGCTCGCATACAAAAGAAATTAATTTTTCCCTACCATTAATAATCTCAGATGGAACGAGTGGCAGGATGAATCCTGCTATCAATCAGCATTTACCTGAGAAAGACTTTTTATCGCTGAGGTAGCGAATATTCCAGCGTAAGATGCGTGGCATAACCTTGAGGTTTTTTACCATACAGGGGTGAGAATGGAGAAAAATCAGAAAGCAGCTTGTGAGAATTATTCCCTTAATTATGCTGGTTATTGTGAGGCTCCACCACACACCGGTTAGCCCCAGAAGATGATCAGCGGAGAGGAAAATTGCCAGAGGAATTCTCGATCCGGTGAATAGGAGGCTTACAATTGTGGGGGGCACAGTTCTACCCATACCTTTAAAAGCTCCGCTGGAGATAATTTCCAGGCACATAAAAATCTGAGAAATACCCAAAATCCTGAGATACAGAGCACCTTGAGCAATAGCGTCTTCTTCGGGGATGAAGATAGCAAAAATCTGTTCGGGAAAAACCAGGAATAAGAAGGTGGAGAGGCTTCCCACCAGAAAAACGATTTTAAAAGCTGCAAAAAAGCTGAGCCAGAGTCTATCCCATTTTTGGGCACCAAAATTTTGTCCCATAAATGAGCAGAGAGCAGTGGCAAAGCCGCTGGCAGTCATCCAGGAAATTGCTTCGATTTGAGAGCCTACCCGTTGCACCGCAATTGGTAATGCTCCCCATCGAGAAATTATCCGAGCCAGGATCATGGCAATAATAGTGAATCCCATACTTTCCAGGGCAACTGGAGAACCGAGGCGAAAAACTTTTCTGATGAAATCGAGCTGTGGTTTTTTGAAGAACTTAAATTCCGGGAAAGGTGCGCGATTGGTGATGAAGAGGAAAATAAATACAAAGGCAGAAATAGACTGAGCAATAATAGTTGCATAGGCAGCGCCTTTCACTCCCATCACGGGAAATGGACCCAGTCCGAATATAAGGATGGGATCAAGAACCATATTCACTGCCAGAGCTACCGTAGTAATATAGAAAGGCGTACGGCTATTGCCGCAGCCGTTATATATTCCGGAAAAGACTACACTGAGTGAACTGAACAAGGTGCCAAAGGCAACAATTGACAGGTAATCATCTGCCATATCAATAACTCTGACATCATCAAACTTAAAAAACCCAACGAGTTGCCGGCTGCAAAATATCAGGATCACAGACCATATTAAAGCCAGCAAAGCGATAAGGTAAAGCGCACTTCGGGCATATTCACGTGCTTCTAGAGGCTCTTTTTTCCCGAGGGACTGGGAAACGCTAATTTCTGCACCAATTTTGGCAATGAGAATAAAGGCGAAGCCGAACCAGGTGAAAAAACCCGCAGTTCCCACGGCAGCTACCGCATCGCTGCCCATCCTGCCAATCCAGATCATGTCTGTCATATTGTACGCCATTTGCAAAAGTGACGTCAGCATGATGGGAATTGCCAGCCTAACCAGCGATGCCAATATCCTGCCCTGGGTAAGGTCAGTTTGAACTGCCATTTTTTGTCCTGCACATATTATTTTTTTCATTTCTTTTCGAGTAATTTTTTAAGTCAAGTTTCTCGGTTATTGTTATCACAACGGATGTTTTTGTAAGATATAGACGATAAGCTGAAATCGAGTTTTTATTATGAAGCAGTGATTAGATAGAGTCAATTTTTATAGTGACTCATACTATCCACAAAAACAATTAACCTATCATCACTGATTAAAATTATTTAATTTGCTTGACAGATTGTGATAGATATAAAAAAGATGGCGGTGAATAATGTGAGGGGTATTATGAATTATCGTAATAATGTGCAAAAAAATGAGTTAAACCAGACTTGTAAATTTTGTGAAGAGATGCCTCCTTTGCGTTTGGTGGAGCGGATTAAGGCTGCTGGTCAGGAAAATCCCTTTGTATCGCAGTTTTTTTCTGTATTGATTTCTCGCAGTCTAAATGAAAATCTTCACTCAGCTCCCCTGAATTTTATCGCCTGTCTTGATCTATATAAGGTAAAGAAGGCTTTTAAACTAACCGGCAGCACCTATAGACCCAAGGTAAAGAATCTATTTTTAGTGAGTTTATCTGATACCTTAATGGCAGCTGGTAGTATCGTGAAAGAGGCAAATCGATTGGGGCTTGGCACCTGCTATTCCAGTAACACGCTAACCAGGGTAAAGAAAATCAGAGAAAAATGGAGATTACCAGAACTGGTTATTCCTCTTTTAACCATTTCAGCGGGTTATGCCGAAGAAAAGTTGCCTCCGCAGGTTCCATTCCCCCGAGAATTCATCTACTTTGAAGATGAATACGCTGCAGATGAAGCCTTTGGTTTGTCCGATATGGTTTATCAGCTTGATAACAGTTCAGATTTGATAAATTACTATGAGAAAATCACTGAGCTCTATACCGGAAAGGAACAGAATTTTTCTAATTGGATAGAATTACTGAAATATAATTGCCAGGTGTGGGGTAAGGAGAAGCGGAATTTTCTGGAAATCTGCAGACTTTGTGGCTTAGAATTAGATATCTGATCTTCTTGCCTGGATTTTTTGTAAACTTTCCACTTCAGAGGGTTTTAGCATTCTCCACATACCCGGAGGCAATTTTCCCAGCAGCACGCTACCTATCTGGAGGCGTTTAAGCTCAAGAACTTCTGAGCCTACTGCTTTTATCATATATCTGATCTGCCGTTTCTGTCCTTCATAAATTGTGATTTTAAGGATCATTTTATTTTCGCCTTTGCCTTTGATGAATACCTGGGCAGGTTGAGTCATCCCACTTTCTATTTTCACACCCTTCCTTAATTCAGCAATCTGCTCAGCTTTCAGATGCCCTTTGACGGTAACTTTGTAAACTTTGGGTAATTTATAGCGTGGATGAAGCATCCGGTTGGCAAAATCGCCATCTGAGGTAAATAAAAGAAGACCTTCGCTATTATAATCCAGCCTGCCGACGGCAAATAGGTGTACCCCAAAATCTGGCAGAAGCTCATAAACAGTTTTTCTGGCAAAATCATCGCGAGAAGAAACCAGATAGTTTTTGGGCTTGTTAAGCATAAGATAGATTTTTTCGGTGAACATCGAAATGATTTTTCCCTTATACCTTACAATGTCATTCTGAGGGTCTATCATTGTAGCCAGGTCTGCAATTGGAAGGTCATTGACAGATACCTTTCCTGCAGTGACGAGTTCTTCTACCTGTCGGCGAGAACCCAGATTACAGCGAGCCAAAAATTTATTAATTCTGATCTTTTTCATTTACCACTGCTCAAGCGTATTCTTCATGAATTCTGAAAAGAATTTTCTGTAGATTGCTTCTCTGGCATCTGTTTCACTATTGTACTGCGCAGTCTCGTCTGCCTCGGAATATGCTTCGGATAGTATCAAAGAATCCTTTTCCCAAATAATCTCTCCCCTCACCAGGTCTGTAAACGACAATCTGAATAATATCCGCACATTATATTCTTCTATTCCACTTTCGTCATAGGTGTCTATCTTGCGGGAATAATCCATGATTACCCCCTCCAAAATGCAATCTGGAGATATTGATACGGGACGCAGACGGCTATCCGAACTGAATTCGGAATTTAGAAAATTCCACAGCTCTTCTTCCAGCTCAAATTCATCGGTTTTATTCTCAAAACGCTCAATCGCAATGGTCTTGAGATGCGGCAGACTGTTTGAATAAACCGAATATGAGCACCCTCCGGAAAATGCCACTGCCATAATTAATAACACGAAAATATATCTCTTCATATATAACCTCAGGAGGATGAATTATTAAGTAGGGACAAATGTCAAGATTTATCATCACAGTCCTGGCAGACCTGCCAAATTTTTTGGTGCATGACTCAGCTTGGGAATACAGACGGTCCTATTTCGATACATAATTCACATGCGGATGTTTTAAGGGATATCTGCACGGTTATATGGATATAGTCACTATTGAAATTCAGCAGATCGCAGGCAGGATACCTTGAAAACAAACGTCACCGGGCGCATGGGGGCACCCGATGACTTTTAACCTAACGGATGGACAATAACCTAAGAACATTGGAAAATTTGTCAATAAATATTTTTTTAGCTGGCATACTCCCGTTTTTTTCATGGCTAAAAAATCACCTTACATGGGATCAGGCTCTCGCCTGTATGTAAAATTGAAAATGTAAAATTAATGTAGTGTGCAGGTAAGAGGTGAAACCTGTGGCTGTCATAGTAATTCACTTTTCAAGCTAATTTAAAATTTATCCGGTGTAGCCTGTATAGCTCCATTATTACCAATGAGCTACCAGCCCAGTTCGTAAGAGTTGCGGGGGAATGCCAAAATCAAACAATAAATAGCATCAAAAAAAGTGGTTAGTATCAGATCGCTTTTTCCCCTGATAGCTGCGAACTCCGCGGTACTCAATTGAGGAGACGGAATTCCTCGCTCCCAGGAAGGAAGCAAGTTATTAAAGACAGATCGATGAAACAGAGATTATTCTAATAATTATCATTAATAAAGCATATTTTTTATAAATTTGAATAACTAATGTCACCCTGTATTGTCACTAATAAGATATTACTATTCGAGTATTCTTTTTTTGCAGGAAAGGTCTATTGATACGGCAATATTTTGTAATTAGCCTGCTTCGTGTTTCCTGTTGCTGCAGGATTGAGTCTGAATTACCTCTTATGCATTTTCTTCATTTTTTTAAATGCTGATTAAGTTCTTCGACCAATTCATCTACATTTGTGCAGGGATTCTGGTTATGGTGATCATTCTCGGTGCATAAATTTCTTAATTTCTTGGCATTTCTGACTGCAAATTTCTGACCTTGTCTTCCATCAGTCGTTACTGCTAATTTCTGCAAATTGTCGTACATGCTATTATCATTTTTCAGATATTCTTTTTCCATTCTTTGCGAGAGTAATTCTTTGTAACGGTTCCGGCTTATTCCATTCTCATGATAATTATAATGAAGTAAATACCATAATTCAAATGCTTCATTAGAATACGCAATTTTTATCCGGATATCCCTGCCAGCTTTCTTCTTATATTTTCTATTTAAGCGAGTCTGCTCTTCTGAAATAGATATAAATGCCTGATTATAATTTTCTTGTGGAAAATCGTCCCTATCAAACACACACCATAAATGCTCAAAATATTCTTCTTCTTCAGCAAATTCTTTCCATATTTTCACAGCCTCCTTTACCAATGAGTCGGTATTCTTGCCTAATCCAATAATTTTGATTTGCAAATCGGGTATATTAAACCCTTTAAAATAATTTGGTTCTGTCTTTTCACCCTCACATACCACCAGTATACTATTTTGATATATTTTATCTAATCCCTTTTTACGTTCTATTTTATTCCTTTTTTTAAGCCAGAATACATCGTCGCAGCCCATAACTACTCCTAATCAAACAATGTCTCAAAATTACCCAGATATGGTACTGCTCCATATTTCCCCATCAGATAATCTTTACTGTATGAGGCGTCATTTCTCACTTTTACGTAGTCTAATAGAGAATATAGTTCCGATGCACCATACTTATCTTTTTCAACCAGATAAATTTGATCTCTTCTCAATTTTCTTTTATCCATGATCAGTGTATTATGTGCAGTAAAGATCAATTGGGCACCCTTGCGATTGATTTTTTGGGAATTAAACAAAGAAACGACCAGTAAACATAACTTCGGATGTAGTCTGGCATCAAGTTCATCAATCACTAAAACATAGCCGTTATCCAAAGCACTGATAACAGGCCCAATAATCGCGAAAAACTTCTTAGAACCATCGGATTCCTCGTTTTCAAAATTAAAGACAACCTTCCTGATTTCTTTTTTTTCTTGATTATAGACGCGGTGAAGAGTATCAAGGGTCATAGATGTTATATTTTTTGCATCGCTGTCTCTAATTTTACTTTTTACTTCCTCAGGCAATTTCTCATAATCCATCTTTTGCTCTTTTACTGTAATATCCTCTATACACATATCTGCTAACATCAATGCTTTAACCACTTTAGCTCTATATTTCTCATTTTTCATGATATTTACCGTGACAGGATAGAAATTATTATCAGCAATCCCGGAAATATCTCTTAAGCTGGCAAACCAATCCATGATACCGAAGGTAATCGGAGCATTCTCGCCCTTGATTTGAGCAATCTGAGATAAAAACAAAGTTGATTTATTAATGCTGCCCAGTGTTTTATATACTCTATCACCTTCCCTAAATTTTCCTCCTGTTTTAATGTCATCCTTAATCCTGGTAAATAAGGTTGTTTCTTTAGCTGTAAACCTGGCAAAAAGCCATTCTGCTTTAACCATTGTTCTGTCAACCTGAAATCCATATCTGAATACAGTATTTCTACACTCGCTATCATAAATAAAATCCCTGAGAATAAAGGTAATTTCGAAGGTAGCAGGTTTATTGACAGATTCTTCACTTAATTTGAAGTTATTTACATCTATATTTTTCCCAAAAGTGCTCTCTTTTGCTGAGTTAAAGATAAATTCACTCATAAATCCAATTGCTTTAACCAGATTACTCTTCCCGCTTGCATTTGCACCGTAAACAGCCACACTCTTTAAAATATTATATTTATCGACTGCAAACACAGCTTCCTCTAATTCGTTCTTCGATATTGAAGAAGAAGCAAGCATACTTAGTTTTGCCCTTTCTTTAAAAGACAAATAATTCTCAATCCGGAATTCTAATAACATATCACACCTCTCCTTTTCTGTGTCAACAAGATTACCATAGCAATTATTGTCAAGTTATTTGTGATCATTTCTCATTTATGCCGTTTTTATTCTCTTATTCCTTGTTTATGGTGCCCTGATTTTTGTAATTGTTGACTCAGGCAGAACAGGTTTTCTTTGTTGTTTCTGTCAGTCAGGTCTGCTTTTCCCCAATTTTAAAGTGGTTAGTATCAGATCGCTTTTTCCCCTGATAGCTGCGAACTCCGCTGTTCTCAATTGAGGTGACGGAGACCATAGCTCCCAGGGAGATTTGGTTACAACGGCTTTGAGGTTTTAAAATCTAATCTATAATCATAATTCTGTATTATGCTTATATAGTAAGAAAAAACAGATTCTGAAAAAATACTTTACTTTTGGGTCATTATCAGTCGGGTTGTCTGTGGAGGATAATATGCAGAGGGTAAAAATTGTCAAAGATGATATCACGAGATTAGACGTGGAAGCCATCGTGAATGCGGCAAATTCATCGCTTCTTGGCGGGGGCGGAGTGGATGGAGCTATACATCGGGCAGCAGGCAGCGGGCTTCTTGAAGAATGTCGCACTCTGGGCGGCTGTGATACAGGAGAGGCAAAAATTTCGGCGGGTTATAACCTTCCGGCTAAATTCGTTATTCACACGGTAGGTCCCGTCTGGCAGGGGGGCTCAAGCAATGAACCGCAGTTGCTTTCTGCCTGCTATAAAAACTCTTTAGTTCTTGCAGAGAACCTGAAATTAAGATCACTGGCATTCCCCGCTATTAGCACCGGAGTATTTGGCTATCCCACTCATCCGGCAGCAGAAATTGCCCTTTCCACCGTCACAGATTTTATAAAAAACCACAGGTTTCCTCTGCAGGTATGGTTCGTCTGCTTCTCGGAAGATGCTTATAATATATATCAGGCATTATCGGCAAGATTTCTTAAAAAACGGTTAATCGAATAGCCTGCGTAATTATAGGTGAAATCAAAGTAAAAACCTGGTTGACTTATACAAAACAAGTTACTTTTTTCTTTGGTTACTATTTCTTTTACCATTATGTACTTGAGGCGTTTATCGCCTGGATTATTAGTGGAATTAAGGGCGGTGGTACGCCACACTTTTTTCTTCTTCTTATCCACGAGTTAAAGGAGAGTGGTTATATATTTAGCCAAGACACTTCAAACTTTCAGGGTTTTTCTACAGCTTATAAGCTTGCCTGTAAGGTAAATCTATAAAAGTTATGTGGGTATTTTTATAAATTTTTCTGCGTAACTTGTGAAATAGCATATCTCCTGGGCGTTAAGGTCTTTCACTCGGTTTTATAACACCATTTTTTTCATTTCCTATTTACAATTTCACTTCATTCTATGCCGAATTTTTTATACCTTTTCTGCAATTTTTATATATTTACGGGTGGTAAGATAATAAAATGCCGGTATCACAAAGAACGTCATGATAGTGGAAACAACCAAGCCACCTATACTTACAATGCCCAGGGGTTGGCGTAGTTCTGCACCGGAAGAACCAATACCCAGCGCCATGGGCAGCATGCCCATGACTATAGCAATAGTACTCATCAGAATGGGTTTGAATTTTGTGGGACAGGCTTCAATCAGTGCATCGCGAGTTGATTTTCCTGTCTCGCGTAATTGCTGAGTGTAATCAAGCAGCAGTATTCCGGCATTTACAACAATTCCGAGCAGCATAATCACTGCCATCATGGAAATCAAGCTGAAAGTTGTCTGTGTAATATACATGATCCACAGCACGCCGATGAGAGCCAGGGGCAAGGTGAGGAGAATGATGACGGGTTTGGTGAAGCTTTCCATTATAGCAGCAAGAAGCATATAAGTAAGCAGGATTGCGATCATAAAAGCCTTCCCCATTTCCCGATTATTTTCATCCATCATATCGCTCATGCCTCCCCAATTGAATCTGTAGCCCTCCGGTAGATCAAAATTTTCCATAACCTTCTTAAATTCATCGATCACTTCACTCTGGGCATAACCTATAGCCACACCGCCGGAAAACTGAATTGATTTATATTTATCACGGCGGACTATCTTTGTGGTGCCTTTGGAGTATTCTACATCCGCCAATTGAGAAAGCCTGAATGCACCTGCCTGGGTGATAACCGGGATATTTTTGATTTTATCGGGAGTATCCACCGAAGATTCCAGCAGAGACAATTTAATATCATATTCGTCACCTCCCTCGCGGTATCTGGTTGCCACCCAGCCTTCTATTGATGAACGCAAGGTTACAGCCAGATCCTGGATTGTCAATCCATTTGCCGCCAGAATGTCCCGCTTAGGTGCAAGAGTGATTTCGGGTTTTCCCGTCCGCAGGTTAGTATCATAATTTATGAGCCCGGGAATACTGCCGGTTTTATCTATAAATCTGCTGGTAAGCTCTTTCAGCAAATCATTGTCCTGACCCTGCAAATAAAATTGGATTGCACTTCCAGGACCAGCTCCGGTAGATGATCGCACGGCACATTTTATCCTGGCATTTGGGATTGTGGAAAGTTCTCGAATAAAGATATCTGCCATCTGTTTGCTGGAATACTGTCTCTGATCAGCATCTATAAGTTTCACGTTCATAGAAGCCAGATTGACGCTTTCATCGATAAAACCCTGCGAACCCAGAGAAGAGAGAATATGCTTTACTTCCTTATGCTGCCCAATCCGCTTCTCTATTTCGGAATACACCTCAGCAGTCTGCTGCAGATTGTAGCCCTCCGGCAATTCAAAATCAATCTTTATATTCCCCTCATCGGTTAGCGGTATAAATTCAAATCCCAGCTTTGAAGCCAGAGAACCCGCCGAGAAAATAAAAACCAGAAACGAAAGCAATACGACAACAAAGGCTCGTACCTTATTCTTAATGAAATGAGCCAGAAGTTTGCTATAACTCTTTTCCCAGTGATGAAACATGGCTTCCATTTTATCGCTGAGCTTATTTTTTTTCTTCTTCTCTGGTATAAGGATAGATGCCATCATGGGGGTTAGCGTAAACGAGATGAATAAAGAGAAGATGGTTGCAAAAACGACAGTTAAAGAAAATTCTCTGATAAAGCGACCAGCAATTGTATTCATCATTGCCAGTGGTAGAAATACTACGATATTAGTGAGAGTGGAAGCCAATACCGCGACCGTTATCTCGGAAGTGCCTTTGTCTGCAGCTATCCTGCGGCTGTGCCCCAGTTCTTTGTGACGGAAAATATTCTCCAGTACCACCACTGAATTTGTAACCAGGATACCCACAGAAGTGGAAAGTCCCATCAGAGAAAGCATATTTAAGCTAAAACCTGCCATCTGTATCAATATAAATGTGGCAACGATAGAGGTAGGCATGGCAACAGCCACGATCAGGGTTGATCTGAGATCGTGCAGGAAGAACAATAAAACAATACCGGTAAAAAAAATGCCCAGCAGGACATTATTCATAGTATCTTTCACGGAACTTTCTATGAAGCGAGTGGAATCATCTACTATCTGCAATTCAGCGCCGGCAGGCAATTCTGCACTGATAAATTTAAGCACATTTCTTACTTCTCTGGCAATATTCACCGGATTACCTTCTGAAGTTTTGATAATACTGATCTTAACAACGTTATCGTTACTGATCTTTTCCGCATTATCGAAGTAAACAGAGCGTTTTCGGACTTCTTCGCCGGAATCGGTGATTTCTGCGAGTTGATTGAGCTTTTTTACGCCAAATGGGGTGGAAATTTCCAGTTCACTGAGCTCTTTAACTGATTTCAGTTTTCCTGCAAGGTGCACGGAATATTCCTGGTCTTTTTTTTGGAACTGACCACCGGGCATATCCATATTATGTGCTGCTAGAATCTGGGCAAACTGAGGGATTGAGATCATATTCCGGAATACGATTCTATCATCGAATTTCACATGGATTTCCCGCTTCTGCCCTCCGGTTATCTCCACATTTGCCACACCCTCAATCTGAGATAAACGGTCTTTGAGTTCCTTGTCTGCCAACTCATATAATTCAAGTCCAGACTGCTTGCCACTCAGTACCATATCTATTATTGATTCCGCACTCATGTCATATTTGGCTATCACCGGTTTTTCTATACCCGATGGCAATTCATTGATTATGGCATCTACTTTTTGGGTAACTTCCGAAGCAGCCACATCTACGTCCTTATTAAGATCAAACATAATTGTGAGGAGAGAAAAATTATCCATGGAATATGACTCAATTACGCTGATATTACTGATCGTGGACACTTCATCCTCAATTTTTTTACTGATCTGCATTTCGATTTCAGCAGGACCTGCTCCAGCATAGATCGTGCTGATGGATACCACGGGCAGATCAGCACGAGGCATGAGGTTAAGCGGTAATCCAAAATATGCCAGCATGCCAAAGACAATGAAAACCAGAATGATCATGGTTATCATAACCGGTCTGTTTATTGATACTTTTGATAAAAACATAGCTTACTCCATTGCTTTCGACTCTGCAACCTAATTTATTACTTTTACTTTTGCGTTATCATAAACCAGATTCAAGCCTTTCACTATCACGTTATCACCGCTGGAAATACCTTCCAGTATCTCAAAACCATCAGCCTCCCTGCCGATTTTCACGTTTACCCTTCTAGCTGTGTGATCAATTTCTTTGAATATGTAAAATCCAATCTCATCATCATTTACTACTGATCTGTCTAATGTGAAGGCAGCATCATTTTTATAGACCTGGATAGCAATTTCTCCCACTACCCCGCTTTTACAAAGATTCTCTTGATTTTCAAAAACCAGATCAACTGCAAAAGCATTATGTGCTCTATCCATCGCAATCGCTACCTCTGTTACTTCACCAGCAAGAGTGACATCATTCCAGCTAACCTTTGCCGGATGACCTTTTTTTATAAGGCATATTTCATCCTCAGTTGCCCAGATGCGAGCTTTCATCTGTTTAGTCTGAGATACAAAAGCCAAAACATTCTCAGCTTGAACACCATCGGTTTCTCTGACATTAATAGAAACCACGTATCCAGAGATAGGTGCACGAACTTTGAGCATCTGCATCACAGCATCAAGATTAGCCCCTGCAACTCTATACTGAGTCTCAATCGTGTCTAATTCCTGTTTTGAGATACCGCCTTTTTCATAGAGGTTACGCATCCTCTCATAAGTGGTCTTAGAAAGCTGGTAAGCCGATCTTGCCTGTGTGAGCTGACCTGCAGGTGCATCTTCAGGAAATTCGAACATCACCTCACCTTTTTCTATATAATCTCCCACATTCACATTAACTTTTTCGATTCTACCCCCGATCATTGCCGCTGCTGCAGACTGCCTGATCCCGCTCAAAAAGGCATTATAGCTGAGTTCTTTGATAAAAATTCCCGGCTGCATAACCTTGATCTCTATCGGGATTCCTTCTTCTTTATAGATTTGCTCCATATTCTTTGATTCAGTTTTTTCCTGACCGGCACAACCTGCAAATAGGAGTGCTGCCAGTAAAACCCATCCAATCACTTTAATCTTCATTTCTATCTCCAAATAGATTTTTTATAATTATCTGCATTCTAAAGTTCTCTGCCCATTGCTTTTTGCAGCTTTTCGTAGGCAATCGCCGCTGCATATCGGGCATTCATATAACCTAATCTGGCGGATTTCAATTGCAATTGAGCATCTATGATCTCAAGCTGGTTTGATACCTGGTTTTCATATCTGGCTTCGGCTATCTCCAGTCCTTTGGCTGCCAAAGCCACATTTCTTTTTTGAGTTGCTACTTTTTCCAGGTCCGCCTGCCACTGCAGATATGAATTACGCACATCAAGCTCTATTTTTTCCTGCAATGTTTTATGGTCAAGTTCTGACTGCTTGAGGCTATGCTTTGCCTTGCTGATTTTGGAAGTATTCGATAGCCCCGTGAATAATGGCATCGAAAATCCCAACCCTACCTGATAATAATTGCCCCAATCATTATTTTTTATCTTCGCTTCATCGACACCAAATAACGAGTATTCTGCAGTGAGCCCGATATTTGGCAGAAAATTCCCCTTTTCATATCTTAGCATCACTTTGCTCACATTCACACCTATCTGCGAAAGCTCCAGCTCCATCCTGCTATTCAAAGCTTCATCTATTGCCAAAGGCAGCTCAATTTCCTCCATCTCAGGCAGCTCAATCGCATCTGTAAGCTGCAAATTCGCATCATCCAAATTCAGATGATTGGCAAAACTTTGCAGTGAAAGTTGGCGATTTTTCTCCGCTTCTAATACATCCGGCTTGAGCTTTTCCACTTCGAGTTCTGCCCTAAGCAGATCATATTCCGATACCAAACCTTCTTCGTGCATACAGGCAACCTGCTTGTAATAAAGTTCTGCAAAATCCAAGGCGTCCTGCTGAATATCTGCAACTTCTTCCGCCAGCCTGGTTTTGTAATACAGGTCTTTTGTCTCATAGATCAAATTCTGCTCTTCCAGATAGTATTTTTTTTCCTGAAGATGATAAAGCTTATCCGCCACACTGATGCCGGTTACCAATTTACCACCCATAAAAATTACCTGATTAAGCGAGACCTTCCCTGCCAGTGAATGCTCATCGCTTGCCTTATCGGGTAGAAATGAACTGAACCCTTCATCGATATAACCTGATATAATTTGATCATTTTCTGTAGCAGTGCTGTCTAATATTTCTGCAAGGCTAGGCATTTGGGGGATTGCCGAATCCGGCAGCCTGGTATGCTTGAACTGATATCCTCCGGAAAGCGAAATCTGGGGAAACAGATTGCCCCGTACATTATTGTATTCCTGCCGGTACTTCATCACTTCTTCCCTCGCCTTATGCAGTACTTTGTTGTCTTTTTTTGCTAATTCCACACTTTCGCCCAAAGTCAGAGTAATCTGGCAAGGCACTGAAAGATAAAAGAGAAGTGTAACACCTAAAATCAATATTCTCTTCATTGCAAACCCTCTCTACTTTATACCCATAAAAATCACCTCTATTGTGGTGTCTATCATTTCATCAATATCCCAGTCTTTGTTTTCCAGATAACGTCCCAGAAAACTGCCATAAGTGACTCCCATGATCATCAAAACAAGCGAATCATTCAGCTTATAAGATACTTTCCTGTTTTTGATGCCCTGTTCTATAATGCTTTCAACCAGACAGAAATCTGCCTCCATCAAACGTGACCGATAATGCATGAGCTTTTGTCTCGCCTTGACCGGTAATCCTTCTTTTTCAAATAATTTCATGAAAGCAGTATTCTCTTCCATAAATTCTATCTTTGTTTTCATGTATATCCGCAGCTTTTCCTGAACACCTTCTGAATTGCTGATGGATGCTCTGATCATGGTTTCATATTCATCAATCTTCCTGCAGATCATCTCCGAGAGCAAATCTTCCTTGCTCTTGAAGTAATAATATAAAGCCGTTTTCCTAATACCACATTCATGAGCAATGTCAGCAAGCGTAAGCTTTGATATCCCATACCTGAGAAAAGAATGCTGAGCTGCTATTAAAATTTCTTCTCTTCTATCCATCACCCCTCCTTATCTAATATTCCTGATAACTATCAGATATTTTAACATTATACCAAAATGTTAAAAAAATAAAAGCCGCCAATTACGTCAATAGGTTTTTGGCTGCACCTCGGAAAACCAGAAGGCAGAAGACAAAGAATGAAATTGCTTCTTATATTCAGGATATAAAATTCGCAGATATAATAAATTAAAAAATATAACTGGGACGAATTGCAGTACATATAATTTAATTATAGAAATTGTCTCTCAGTTAATAAGTCTTTATTTTTCAGAAGAAGGGCTAATAGATACAATCTCAAATATAAATAAAACAATTTACTACACATACTCTGTTTGATATTAGTTTAAAAAATATTTCTAAATTATTACTTGAATATCATTCAGGATAATAAAGTTTGCTTTATTGTCAAAAAAGACTATATTAACAAGTGACCGTGTCGCGTGATTTAGTCACTTGATATGATTGCAATAGAAGAGCAGGTATGAACAAAGGGTGGATGTTACCAAAGTACTTTTTGTACTCCCCTTCTTTTTGGAATCTTCTGGTGTCCTATTCATGTCCCGCGAGTTAGCTTAAGAGATTTTGTAAAAGAATCTCAAAAAAGGAGAGCTATCATGAAAAAAGTATTTATATTACTTTCAGTGTTTTTATTCGCAAGCACAATTGCTTTTGCGGATAATGTTATTAATCCCGACCAAATGACTCAAGACAGACTAGGACCCGCACCGGTGCTCCTTGGTACCAGCGAAAATTACGTAATTCTCGCAAAATCTGCAATATCAACTGTACCAAATTCAGCAATAACGGGGGATATCGGTTTGAGTCCGGCTGCAGAATCTTACATGACAGGTTTTTCGCAGATTGATTTTACTGGATATGCCACGTCAACCCAGGTTACAGGCTTTTTGTATGCAGCCGACATGGCAGACCCAACACCATTAATTTTAACAACTGCTGTATCAGATATGGAAACTGCGTACACAGATGCCGCAGGAAGAATAACGCCTGATTATATTAATCTGGCAAGCGGAGCGATCGGAGGACTTACCCTTGCCCCCGGCTTGTATAGATGGGAGAGCACCGTTACAATACCTACTGATGTAACAATCTCAGGTGGCGCAAACGACGTCTGGATTTTTCAGGTTACAAATAACCTTACCACAAGTAGCGGAATTCAAGTGATCCTGGGTGGTGATGCCCAGCCACAAAATATTTTCTGGCAGGTAGCCGGAGAAGTTTCTCTGGGAACGAATTCTCACTTTGAGGGAATAATATTAAGCCAAACCGGGATAGATATTCAAACGAATGCCTCTATGAACGGAAGAACCCTGGCACAGACAGCGGTCACTCTTGATCAGGCAACTGTCACCGAACCCGGACCTGCCATTCCACCGGATACTACTCCTCCCGCAGTACTATCTACAGTGCCTCTTGATATGGCAATTGATGTAGCTGTTACCGAGCCCGTTATGGCAGAATTCAGCGAAGTATTAGACCCATTAACCATAACTTCGGAAACCTTTACTCTTTTTGATGGTAATGCAATCGTCAACGGATTAGTAACTTATGAGGCAGTCACTGCAACTTTCACACCGGAAGCAAATCTGCTCTATAATACTATATATACCGCCACGATCACCAGCGGAGTAACTGATCCCGCCGGCAATGCTATGGAAAATGACAATATCTGGACATTCACAACCGGTACAGCTCCTGATACTACTCCTCCCACAGTACTATCTAC
>CAZRXY010000152.1:0-11402 GCA_964604155.1 uncultured Candidatus Cloacimonadota bacterium
TTCGCGAGGAGGCGTTTGCCCAGGCCGAGCAGGAAGAAGGCAAGCTGGTGACGCGCTATGCCTCGGTCGAGGAACTGGTTGCCGATCCGGCGATCGAGGCGGTTTTCATTGCCACGCCCGCCTCCCTGCATGTACCGCAGGCAATGATCGCCGCCAAGGCGGGCAAGGCGGTCTTTTGCGAGAAGCCGCTGGGTCCGAATCATGCCCAGTGCGTCGAGCTGGTCGAGTACTGCGAAAAGAACAACATCCCTCATGGCCATGGTTTCAGCGCCCGTTTCTCCCCGATCTGGCAGGAGGTCAAGCGGATCGTGGATTCGGGCGAACTGGGCCGGATCGTCAGTGTTTCGGCCGCAACCATGCACACGGGTGGGTTGGCGTTTGCGCGGACAACTGGCGCTTCACCCGCAAGGAAAATCCCGGCGGCCCTCTCTTCCAATGCGGAATCCACAAGCTTGACAACCTGCGTATGCTGTTCGGCGACGGCGAATGGCACTCTGGCATTGTCCAGCGCGACATCACCGAGTCGGCAACCGATGACGCCTATGTGCTGCTTGGTCGCTTCGGCGGTATACCAACCACCTTTCACAGCCACTATGTCGCCTGCTACCGGCATGCCATGGAAATCTACGGCACCAAAGGCGATCTGTTCATCACCGAGTTCCCGGACAAGCTGGAGCACAAGATCACCGATCTGACCTCGGGGTTCGAGCCGGTGCATGACCTGACCGACTCGATACCGGCCTGTGATGCTGAAGCGGACGAACTGCGCGATTTCGCCTTGGCCGTGCGCGAACGTCGCCAGCCGGCCATGAACGGCCGCGAAGGACTGAAATCCCTGGAACTGGTGTTTAAAGCCGTCGAAATAGTTCAAAAACAATGTTGAGTATTGAAGGAATGCTACTTCAGCATTCAACATTCAAAATTCAACATTCAAAATTATTCCATCCCCCCTTGACAAAATGAGTAAGTATAAATAGTCTGGCATAAAATAATTAGAAAAGGAAAGGTTTATTTATGGAAAAACTGGGTTTTAATTTTCCAAAAGAGCCACGAAAGACGGCACTTTATGACGTTGAAGAGTGGTACCAGAGATTGCTTGCTCAGCGCTTCGGCAAGAATTATGAGCCAATTCGTCGCAGCAATTTTGGTGAGTATGATATGGCTGTCAATTATCTCACATCTGTGCTCGAAGAAGCTGCTTCCATTAATAATGTCTCTATTTATAACATTGATCATATGGCTCAATTGGAATTCAGTGGTAAAGATGCTGTGCACCTTCTGGAGCGAGTCCTGCCAGCAGATGTGAAAGGTATGAAAATTGGTCAATGCAAATACACATTGCTTCTTAATGAACAGGGTGGCGTGATCGATGATCTTATTATGATGCGGATGAGTGAAGATAGAATAATCCTGGTTATCAATGCCGGGCACGATATCACTTCCAGGGAACACTCAAAAATCGCTGATATTGACCATATTATGGCTCATAAAAAACCCGGGGAAGACGTAACTGCTCGAGATATTTCTGCCGGAATAGTTAAAATTGATATCCAGGGACCTTTATCATATGCCCTTATCACTTCTATCTATGGCAGGCACGTCTTGCAGAACCGCCATAAACCTGATAAGAATATGCGCTATTTTACTTTTAATGAATTTGAACATGAAGGTGAAAATTATATTATCAGCCGTACCGGTTATACCAGCCGCTGGGGCTGGGAACTCTATGTACCAATCGCCACAGCAGAGCAGCAATTTAAGCTCATCGTGCAAAAAGCCCTCGATCTGGGAGGTTTACTTGTGGGATTAGGTGGCAGAGATGAAAATCGCATTTCTGCTGGTAATTTTGGCTTACCTCTTAATGGCAGCGAATATACACCCGAAAAAACACCCGTAAATTGCCCTCTCTTTACTGCCGCTATCGATATGACAAAAAACGATTTCATCGGAAAAAATGCACTGCAAAAAGATATTAATGCCGGTATTGATAAACGTCTGGTTCTATTTATCAGCGAAGGTATTGTAAGCGGCAGGGCAATCTATAAAGATAATAAACGGCTGGGAATTGTCACTTCCAGCATTAATTCACCAAATATCAGCGAAGAAAAAAGAGCTTTCCTTAATTCAAACCGAAAATCCGTACTGGGCACTGAAGGCACCGCAGCTATAGGCTTAGGATGGCTCAAGCATAATCCCTTTGAAATAGATGAAGAAGGTAATGATATTCTGGAAAAGGACGGAAATCCTGTTCGCATCAGAATAGAATTCTATCGTGAAGATGAAAATTGCCAGCCCAAAGGCAAACCTGTAACCGGCTATATCTCCGCCGATGGCGTTAATCCCGCCACCGCTCCAAAACCTCTTAAACATATAGAAAGTATTGTTGATTAATCCCTCTGATTCACCCCTCCCGATGCTTATATCTGGAGGGGTTCTCTTTATCTTTCAGGATTATAAAGGATATTTTCTTCGCCACCGGATGAATATTTTACTATCACGTTCAAACCTGATGGTATACTCACCTCCACAATCTGATCTAATTCTGTGAAATATCCCTTTACATACTGCCCGATATCTATGGTATATACGCTGTCCTGCTCCGCCGTATCAAGCCTGTATCTGATATTGGATTTTGGGAAACCAAAGCCCTCAAACTCCCAGTAAACCTGCAATTGCTCCCCTGATGTCAATTCTACCTCTCCAGCCAGAAGCTCTATATTCATGCGTATCTCCCTAGCCCAAATATATTCATCTGCCTCAAACACGATAGTAGTCTTTTTGCTCCGAGGTGTTGCCAGTAATACTGCCGTCATGATCAATAAAATAGCTAAACTTGCTACCAAACTCACTAATCGCTTCTTACCGGAAGATGTTTCCACCAGATGCACCAAAAGCCCCCGGTCAAAACGGAATACATGATAGAGCCAGAGTGCCAGAATATAAAGCAAAGCCGCACTATAAATCACATCCGAAAAAAAATGCCCCCCCTGAAGCATCCTCGCTACACCTATCAGGCTGCCAAATATTATCGCTGTATATAATCCCGCCCTGGCAAGGTACTTCCGAGATTTTCTGAATAGGATATATATGCCAAAAAAATAAAAACCCATCGAAGCATGACCGCAAGGGAATGATTTCCCGGGACTGGAAGCATCGTAAGACAAAGGAGCCTCATAATCGTACTTGCCACCATATTCTGTAATTGAACGTGGACGCGGACGGCCAAAATTATCCTTGAGTAAGGCATTCACGATTAAGCCCGGACCTAATATCATCAAAACTACTAAATATAGATAGATTTTGCGGTAAGGAGCATATCGCCTGATATTATATCCCAGGATAATTCCACCTAAAGCAAAAATACTAACCAGCAATGCCGGCACGCTTGAATAATCACGCAACTCATTCCAGGGCGTTTCCCTTGCCAGATACCACCCATCCGATTGATCATAAAATACATTCTGAAGCATGATATCCAGATCAATGATGTAGAATACCACAGTCATTGCTAAGAGCAATAAACTTATTATTATAATCTCTTTCTTCCCTGATTTCATTGCGACACAATCAAAAAATCATATCATTGAGGCAAGATATTTATCAAATTACCCCCCTTACCTCATACGCCGAAGCCGTCGACGGGCAAATGGAGCATCGCCAACCCCCCAGCTAAAAGCACGGGCATATTCATTCAACATTCATAATTTATAATTCAAAATTATCCCATCGCCCCTTCAGGGCGATCTTTGCCATCTACCATAAAATTTTCGAGGATATGCAAGTTGTTGCATAAAAACTATTGACGTAAATCTGTCAAATATCAGAATCCGTCCCGGAATTGAGCGTAAGGAGAAACCGAAGGGGTATCGATGCTAAGCAAAATTACTGAAGAGCAATATCAGACCTACCTGAGCAGTCTATTAGCCGGAGATCGCAGAAATTGCAGCATTATAGTAGATCAATTGATTGATATAAATGCTGATATCCGGGATATTTATATTAATCTCTTCCAGAAATCTATGTATAAGATAGGTAATTTATGGGAATTTAATAAAATATCCGTGGCAGTAGAACATTTAGCCACTTCTATCACTCTGAATATGCTGAACAGAATGTATCCATTGCTGTTTTCATCTCGAAAATTAGATAAGAGCGTGGTGATATCCTGCGTAGAAGGCGAATATCATCAAATAGGCTCACAATTGATTACAGATATCTTCGAGGTTAACGGCTGGGACAGCTACTATCTGGGAACCAATACTCCTATTGATGACCTCTTGCTGTTTGTTAAAGAAAAACAGCCTGACCTGGTAGGTTTATCTTTAGCTATTTATTATAATATGCCTAATTTGCAAAGAAGTATCAAAGCTTTGCGTAAGAAATTTCCAGAAATGCCGATTTTGGTCGGAGGGCAGGCATTTCGCTGGGGCGGAAATGAAATCCTGGAAGAATTTAGCCACGTGAAATTTGCCGGTGACATGCAGGAACTGGAAACCTTGATTGCCTCAGGATCGCTCTAATATGTCTAATATATTAAATAAATTGCAGTCCTATGTTTTCCAGGATGCCTCCATTTTTCTCTTGCTGTGTGGCTTAGATAGCAAGATAAAAGAATGCAATTACTATACGAAGCAGTTACTCGGCTTTGACCCCGTCAATCAATCTTTAGAAAGTGTATTTGTGGATTTTTGCCATGAAATTGAAGAAGGTAAATTTCTAAGAGAAGACAAAAATGAAAGATTGCTCCATATCACTACATTTACCGGCTTACCCCAGTCATTCTATTTTAGATTCTATGACCTCAATCGACAATACCTGATTTTAGGTCGCAGTGATGCTTATGAACAGGAGAATATGCGCCGTGAAGTATTAGATCTTAATAATGATCTTCACCGGGTTTCCCGCCAATTGCATAAGCAAAACAGTGAACTGGAAAAATTAAAAGCTCTTAACGATAATTTCTTAAAAATTACTTCCTGTGATCTGGAAGTTTTGCTTGGAAAAATTCTCGATGATGCCGGTATCCTAAAACAAATAACGGATAACTCTCTCTCATCATCGCAAGCGCAAATTCTAAAGAGGATTATTGATAATGCACATTCCATGCAGGATACAATGAGAAGTTTCCTGGATAATGTACGCCAAAATCAAAAAAAAATCCCTCGAAAACAGCCGTACATAATGAAAAGGAGGAAAAATGAACAAGAATGAATTACTGGCTTCCGCCAGCACCTTAGTGCAGCCTCAAAGTGAGGCAGCTCATGATTTTAGTATGAAAAAAGATTTATTAGCAGAATTCGTGATTAAGAACCTTGAAAAACGAAAAGACCTGCAGAATCTGATCGGCGAAGGCAATTTATCGATGATGATAGATAATGCTCATAATATGGCAAGATTTATGAATTCCATGTTCTCTGCCTATAATCCCCGCATCTTTCTGGAAACCATTTTGTGGGTATTTAGAGCTTATCGCTCCCATGGCTTCCATCTAACCTTCTGGTCTGCCCATCTTAATGCCTGGATAGATGCTATCACAAAAGAACTCGAGCCGGAATCTGCTCAAGAACTCATCCCATTCTATAACTGGATACAGATCAATATTCCGCAATTTTCGCTTCTTACGGATAAGGAAGAGCAGCCAAACTAATAAATACCGGTCGCCCCTAAAAAATCCTTCTCAGCTTAATCCAATCAGAGTTTTTATAAACTCTTCTCCCCGTAGTACCCCGTAATAACCATTTTTTACGGAAAATTCGTTATATTCTGTCACGCTATCCGGCGTAAGAAACGGATTATAAATCATAAAAGGCACCGCATCATGAGTATGAGTCCTTATCTCACATGGTGTGGCATGATCAGGTACCACCGCAATACAAACAGGTTCTGCAAATCCTTTTGCCTGCTGAACGATATACTTAACCAGGCGTTTATCCAGATATTCCAAAGCTTTGATCTTGAGATCAATGTCTCCTTCATGTCCCGCCTCATCTGTCGCCTCTACATGTACATATACCAAGTCACGGCAGTGCAGTGCTCTAATGGCGGCTTCTGCCTTCCCCTCATAATTTGTATCGATCAGTCCCGTAGCACCTTCTACCTTGATAATATCCATCCCGGCATAAATCCCCAGCCCCTTGATGATATCCACCGCAGAAATAACCGCTCCTATTATGCCATATTTCTCCTCCAGCGTCTTCATCGATGGCCTGTATCCCGCTGACCAGAACCAGGCAGAATTTGCCGGGTCTTTTCCCGCAGCCCTCCGCTTTATATTCACTGGATGTTCTGCCAGTACATCCTGTGATTTTATGATCAATTCGTTAAGAAGACGGGCAGTCTCCTCACCTTCCTCACTGGTTGCCTTGATTAGTTTATCTTTCCAGGTTTCTCCCGGAACGTCATGAGGAGGTACAAATTCCAGATCATTAACGCCGTTTTTGATAACCAGCAGATGACGGAAGCTTATACCCTTATAAAAACGGATTTTATCAGAAGCCAGAGCAGCATTGAGAGCATCTATTAACTGATGAGATTCTTCCGAGCTAATATGCCCCGCTGAGTGGTTTTTTATCTTATCTCCATCCAGGCACAAAAGGTTGCACCTCATGGCAAGATCGCCTTTTTCTATTGATACGCCCATACTGGCACCTTCCAGAACGCCTCTACCCTCATATACCTCATGTACGTCATATCCCAGCACTGCCAGGTTTGCCACTTCACTGCCGGGAGGCATATCCGCCGGCACCGTAATAAGCTGCCCCGTGCGGGATTCGCTGCAAAGCTTATCCATATTAGGCGTATCTGCCAGCATTAGCGGAGTTTTGTTATCCCTGCTTTTTATAGGACGATCCGCCATGCCGTCACCAAGAATTATTACATATTTCATAGTAATTCCTCACCTGTTCCCTTCGTGTATTTTTTCATGAGATAATTTTTGAACGACTCATAATCATTTTTCAGATAATCATAGTCTTCTTCTTTCTGCTCCAATCCTTCAAGACTCGCCGGAAGTGACGGGTCTATTTCAAGGATTTCCTGGATTTGCTGAGGAAATTTTGCCGGATGTGCTGTCTCCAGCGAAACGCATAGCTGCTGTGAATGATCTATATTACCCTGTTGCTCAAGATATTTTTCCAGACCATACCAGCCCACCGCTCCGTGCGGCTCAAGCAGAAGTTTATGACTCTCATAAGCCCTTTTTATCGTCTCTTTCGTCTGAGCATCAGAGATGCTCACTGCATATATCTCATCACGCATTTTCTTCATATCGCAAGCTTGACTGATCTTGCCCGATTCGTCCATCACTCCACCATATAGGGCTATCAGTCTGGCAAGATTGCTGGGATGACCCACGTTCATCGCACTGGACAGGCAATTTTTGGATGGCTCAATTTTCTGATACCTGCCAGTTCGCACAAATACAGGAAATTCATCATTCTCATTACAGGCTATCACCATTCTTTCCACAGGTAATCCCATCCTCCAGGCAAACATCCCGCCTGTCATATCACCAAAATTGCCCGATGGCACAGAGAAGACTATCTTATCCTCAATGCTTTTAGTAAGACGCACAAAGGCATAAAAATAATATATTATCTGCGGAATTATCCTGCCGATATTTATGGAATTTGCCGAAGATAGATTAAGATAATCAAGTTCCGGATCAGCAAATGCCTTCTTCACCAGATACTGGCAATCGTCAAACTTGGTATCCAAACCCACAATCTGCACATTTTTGCCAAGTGTGGTCATCTGCTTCCTTTGCCGGTCTGTTACTTCGTTCTTAGGAAACAGCACTACGCACTTGATATTATCAAGTCCATAAAAGGCATTGGCTACAGCACTGCCGGTATCGCCCGAAGTTGCCGTGAGTATCAGCAATTCCCGCCCTTCCTTTTTTAGATAATGCTGCATCAATCTACCCATCATCCGAGCAGCAAAATCTTTGAATGAAGCCGTGGGTCCCTGATCAAGACGCATCACGTATTTACGCTCATATACCCTTTCCAGCGGTACTTTATAATCATAGGCAGATCGAGTGATAGAAAGAAGTTCACTATCAGAAATCTGACTATGTAAAAATTTACGCGCTACCTCATAGGCAATCTCATAATACTCTTTATGAGAAAATGACGCTATCTCATCTTCACTAAAAACGGGAATCTCTTCCGGCATATACAATCCCCGATCCGGCGCAATGCCTTTGAGCAAAGCATCTTTAAATATCACTTTCTCCGCTCTGAGATTTGTTGAGTAGTATTTTATCAATTTATTCATTTTATCTGTCCTCATAAAAATTATTCCTTCTCCCAGGCACTTATGCACTTTGATAACCTTTTAACAGCTTCGGTAAGCTGCTCTTTGCTGGCATAAGAAAAATTGATTCGCATCGTGTTTCTAGCCGGATTCTCCCCAAAAAATACCTCGCCCGGAACAAAAGCAACCTTGTACTTGATTGCCTCGTAGAACAATTCGTTTGTATCTATGCCTTCTGGTACGGTTACCCATAAAAATAATCCCCCCTCAGGCTTCGTCCATTTCACCTGCGATTCGGGCGGAAAATATTCCTGCATCGTCCTGAGAAATACCTCCAGCTTTGCACCATAATAGGCACGGCATTTCTCCATATGTGCCTCAAGTCCCATCTCGTTCAAAAACTCGGTGCACATATCCTGATTATATTTGGGCGTGTTTAATACGTTGCCTTCTTTTATATTGGTCATTCGGGAAATCACTTCCGCAGGACCAATATTGAATCCTACGCGGATACCCGGACAAAATATCTTGGAAAATGTGTATAACCCTATCACATTTGCACCACCACGCTGCTGGTCTATTGAATAAATTGAGGGCACGGTCTTTCCGCTATACCTTAAATCCCTGTAGGGACTGTCCTCTATTATGGGTACTTCATATTCATAGCTCAGGTCAAGCAATGCTTCTCGTTTTGCCAGCGAGGTCGTGATCCCCGTAGGATTCTGAAAATCAGGTACTACATAGATAAATTTTGGCTTTTTACCTCGCTTCTTAAATTCTGCCAGCTTAAAGGCATATTGCGCCACGTTCACTCCGTCATCTTCCATATCAATACCACAGATTTCAGGACGCTGCATTTGAAATGCCACGATAGCTCCGGCAAAAGTAGGTCGATCAAGCATGATTATATCGTGGGGATTTATAAACAGCCTGCCGGTGAGATCAAGTCCGTGCTGCCCTGAAGATGTTACAAGAACATTCTTTTCTTCAAT
This sequence comes from uncultured Candidatus Cloacimonadota bacterium, assembly GCA_964604155.1. Lineage (GTDB taxonomy): Bacteria > Cloacimonadota > Cloacimonadia > Cloacimonadales > TCS61 > Stygibacter. The sequence continues at coordinate 9,249 of CAZRXY010000152.1, forward strand.
TCTGATGGAATCTCGGGCTAAAAAAGATATTATCGCCGCAATTAGAGATTTCTCCCCCGGAACCCCGGTATATTGCATGATCGTCTCTATATCTTCCTCCAATCTTTTGGCGGAAGCTACCCGCATTTCATATTTCTGGAACATGTCCGGCGAAGGCAATCCTCCTGCTAATGAGATAATATCCGGATTATTTAGATATTTAAATATTTTGCCAATTGAATAACCCTGGAATTCTTTTATATTATCAGAATATCTTTCATCCCAATCCTTGATCATCTTTCCTCCTGTTATCTTCCTTCTTTTCTGATTGGTATAGATTTCTTCCTGTCATCCTCACCTCCTTAAGCATATACAGCTCCGGAAGTGAGAAATCTCTATCCGTGCTTTACTGATATCTGGAAGTCGCCAAAAATTACTTGCAATCGCAATGGCAATCTTTACCGTAGGAAGCACAGCCAAATCTGGTCTTTATTCCCTTTTTCATGAAATCCCTGCCGTCCTGCGATGCCTTGAGAGATTTGTAGAAGATCACTTCACCTATCTTGTGAGCGTTCTCTTCCCGCTCCGCCTCAGGCATAAAGTAGGCTGCCATGGTATCCATCTCGCGAGCTGTGCCGTCACTCTCATATTTGTAGGTCAAATTTACTCCGCTTTCCAATACCTTATGAGCATTAGCTGTCCAATTAAAACCTGCCATCCCCAAATCAGGATTTATATACATATGTGCAGAAAGGCTCACTCCCTTTATCCCACTTTCATCAAGAGCCCTGGCACATTTCATAAATGTCTCGGCAGTTGCTCCATTGCCCACATTTATCTCATAGATCGGCGATGTGCCGTCCGCACGGATATATTCATTCATTATGTTTAGCAACATCCGGAACTGCATAAGATTCTGTGTCGCCAAAAGCATGGATACCTTAAAATGAAGATTGGGAATATTCCTTCCGTAATAGCAGGCTGCAATTATCGTGCTCCAACTGGGATTCAGAAAAAAATCATTACCTGTAGATAAAGCTGTGCGAGTGATACCGTCAAGATAGATAAGATGATTATCATTAGCTACTTCTATCCCACCAAAATTGCCGAAAAATGTTCCCTGATTTTTTAAAACCAAAGCAGAGCAATTATCATCTACGCAATTAGTCTCAAATTTCCTGCCCGTCACTTCTTCCAGTTCCTTGAATCTTGAACTGGGCTGAGGGATGCCTATCAGGTTTGTGCTGCAAAACTTGGAGGCTTTCATTATATTTTCGGTCATCGCCAAGGTCGCCATCAGATCACCATTGTAGATATAGTTATCAGTGAGTGCCACTACCGATATACATTCTGAGGGAATATAACAGGGATTTTCTGTCTCTGCACTCTGAGATATCAGCTTCATTGCATGATGAGTCACCCAGGCACCCTGCCAGCCCGATACCTGACTGGTCGCCACCCCCAGTTTGTCATTATATGTAATATTATTCTGCTTTTCAAAATCCGTAACTTTTGGAAATTTCTTCACCAGTACTTCTGCCTCAGCTATCATATCACCAAAGCCCTTTTCGCTCAATATTTTTTTCCTGTTCTCAAAATTACGCATCGCTTCGATTGTCTTCGTGATCTTGGCTGCTCCACCATGAAATTCCTGCAAGGCATCTATCGCCTTTAAATCTCCTTTTGATAATAATCCGTACTTCATCATTCCTCCCGAATATTCTTTTCTCTGATGAATCATTTTTCGCACATCGCTTTAAATTGTGTCAATAATTATTTCCTTTCTCATACTGCCATACCCCCGGAATTTTTTGTTAGTTTGGAATATTGAACCTATCAAGTTATTAGTCGTCACCATTGCGAAGGTCGATAGACATTCGCAATGGTTGACTTTGACAACAATCTTTATCTCACATAATATGAATGATTTAACAATACCAATAATTATATAATCAGGGGGATGCCAGTTTTCTTGTTCCTGCTGGCATACACCCGAAATTTTTCTTATTCTTAGCTCAAAAACACCAGGCAGGGACGGTGGAATAATTTTGGATTTTGAATTTTGAATGAATAGCCCCCCGCTTTCAGCTCGGGGATCATCGACTCATCCCACCCCCCCCCCCCCCCCCCCCCCCCCGCCCCCCCGCCCCGCGCGCGAGCTCGCGCCAGTAGTCC
>CAZRXY010000153.1:0-20481 GCA_964604155.1 uncultured Candidatus Cloacimonadota bacterium
AAAAACACCGGGCAGGGGGAGGTTGAGGTGAGGCGATGATCCCCGAGCTGAAGCTCGGGGCTATTCGTTGATAAATATAGAGTTAAGAGACATTGTATCTTAGCTGGTATATGTGCTATCTCTCTGGTTCATGCCTGCCGAATTAGGAATTTTCACGAGATGAAATCTATTTGGTCGTCACCATTGCGAAGGTCTTAAGACCATTTGCAAGGTAACTTAGATTGAAGAAAGTCCCTTATCCAAAACCTTGCGAATGGTCGAAAGACTTTGCAATGGTTGACTTTGACAACAATTGTTATCTCACTTAATATGAACCATTTATCAACACCAAATATTATAAAAACAGGGGGATGCCTGAATATTCCATTTTAGCAGATGCTTAAAGGTGAGACCATTTTTTTTAAACAGCCTTTACCGGGGGTATAGTTCCGTGCCGGAAAAAAAAACTTTACTGATAACCGGCAGAAGTTCCACTTGGGATAGAAAAAATATCGGAGGGATAAGATGAAAAAATATATCATATTGTATTTATTACTGACATGTATTACGGCAGCCCTTCCCGGGGCACGGTTAAGCGGTGAATTGCAGGATTGGGAAGCTGCTGATTTCTTGGGTTTTGATAGAATTGGCGATAATGATGCCGGAATTGGAGACATCAGCTCTGCCTTTGCCTTTCAGGATAATAATGAACTGTATCTAAGACTGAGTTTTACCGACATGGCAGAAAGGCAGCGTAATGATTATATTTCTGATAATTTTGCTGACACATCACTAAAGCTCACTCTCTTGATCAGCACCAGAGACGGCTTGATTATAAAAGAGACTCTGCCGTTATCAAAACTAACAGGGAATATTAATACTACATCTTGGCGACGCAATCCACAGAATAATTTACTGGAGATGAAGCTGGCGGATTTTTCACTGGAAAAAGAACAATTAATTTTCAGTTTCAGCCTTCATACCAAAGGCAGAATGATTGACGAATATACCTGCAGCGGCAAGATGAATCGTGATACTGGGAATTGTGCCTTTGTCCATCATGGCAATCAGGGGATCACCTATACGGAAGTATTTTATGGCAGTCCCTCACATCCTCAGGGTCTGGAAGGAAGCGGTTTTGATGAAGTGCTGCAAGTCCACGAAGCGACAGGTATTCCGGGAAATTTTCATATGTCTGGCACGTTGATGCCGGCGGCAGAATGGCACAATCCAGAATTTAACGCCTGGCTCAGCAGTATGGCTGATGATGGTACTGCTGCTATGATGACCTCGGCTTTGGGACAGCATATAATGCCCTTTGTGCATAATAATATGAATGACTGGTCGGTTGCAATTGAGTGTGATATGGTGGAATACCGTTATGGTTACGTTCCACGGGTAGCCTGGGTGCCGGAGCGTGTCTGGCTGGCTTTAGGGCAGTATCCCGATGCCGGTGTAGTAGATAACTGGCTGGGAAACAACTGGACGCAGCACGGGGTGTGGGGCGTAGTACTGGATGATTACCCGCATCTGAACGGTTATGATAATCACAAGATACACTGGATGAGTAATGGGATGGGCATAGATTTGCGAGTGATCCCCATAGATAATTCGTTTGTAGGCTATATGCATTATGATGCTGGAGGTGCGATGAATCATATTGCCTCTATGGGTCAATATGATATCTGCGTATATGGCACAGATTGGGAAGTGGCTGCGGAGATGAATGAGCATGCCTGGAATGGCACAGAGCACACCTTTTTTCTGGATAATTATGAATCTGTCCTTTGGTATTGCCATGATAATTATCCGGGAGTGAACGTGTGGAAGCTGGAGGATGCTATCCAGAATTTGGATTTCAATGGAGTTACGGCGAATGTGTCACCCGGCACCTATGGGCTTCTGGGTGGAAGTGACGGCTATGGCGGAGGCAATAATAGCTGGTATAACAATTGGGCTGGCACTGAATCTCATTCGGATTATCATTCTCCACCCCGCACTTATGGTTTCATCTGGAATAATGCCTATGAAAACCTGATGAATTGCCCGGATAACAACCTTTCACAAATTGGCTGGTACACCTTGATGATCAACCTGCATGAAACCGGCTGGCACGATGGCGGAAGCGTGGCAGACTGGGAGCATCGCTATTCCAGCCACATAAAAAATGCCAATGTGTATGCTGAAGCCTCTCGCTGGGCTGCCGGGCAATACGAAATTAGCACAAATACCTATCTGGAAGATATAGACCGCGATGGAGTAGATGAGCTTGTGATGCACAATGACAAAACCTTCTTTGTTTTTGAGAGTATCGGTGGTCGTGCCGCCTGGGTCTTTGCTAAAGACGATTTCGGCAATGCCTGGTCTGTAGTCGGTTCTGATATTGCCTATTATTCCGAAACTGATGGAGATTATAATGAAAGCTCAAATAACCACGTAGCTGCCTTCTCAGACGTACATCCAAATTATCAACACAATATCTATGCCATGGATATCCTTTATATCGAAGATGATGAAGTAGCAGTGGCATTAAGCCATGAGGAATTAACCAAAATTGCCACACTGATCACAGGGAACCGTTACCTGCAAATGGAGTATGAAATGGAAGGCGATCTTTATATCAAGCATGGTTTAACTACCGATCTTATGGATATAATCTGGAACGGAAAGGGCAATATTCAAAGAATGTGGGGTGATTATGGCTCCTATTGCGGCAGGCGGAATTCGTCTTCAGGTGCTACTGCTGCTATCGTGCTGGGTTCTGCAGGCGGCTCACATAATCTAAGCTTTGAAGGCACACTTGTCCAGGGTGACGAAATTTATGCCGATGGCAGCTTTAACTGCTATCTTTATGCCGGCGTGACCAGTGATCCTTATGATTATAATGAAAATAAAGTTTGGGAACTGGATGATCTGGCAGTGCAACTGGGAGATGAAATACCACCGGCTGTAGTTCAGGCTGCTGCTCATAAATTAAATAACGTCCTGGTGCAGATAGTAATCTCGGAGCCTGTGACACCTGCATCTGCCGGCAATCTCGCAAATTATCAGCTAAGCGGAGACCTTGCCGGGTATGAAATTGCTCAGGCGCGGCTCACACATGCAAATCGCAGGATAGTTTTGCGGTTTGCAAATGCCCTTCCCGCAAATCCGCAGGGCAGTATTACGCTCAGCAATATCGAGGATTTTAGCGGAAATACAATATCTGAAGAAGCCGATACGGCTGTCCTCACTGCTTATATAATCCCGCATCTGGTGGGCACAATGAATAACTGGAATCCCGCAAATCATAATTATGAGCTGGTGTGCCATGATAATATGCTCTGGGCTCTTACGCTATCTCTCAGCGCTGGCATCCACCAATACAAAGTAATAGAATCCGATAGCTGGAATGGCAATGACTGGCCCATAACAAACCAGATAATATCCTTATCTGCTTTGGAAACTATCACAATCTGGGTAAATTGCGGCTTATTTCCAAATTCTAACGACTGGGAGGGCTACGTTTGCCACAGCACGAATCCACCCATCATCTGCGGTGATTTTTTAAGTGAACTTGGCGGCTCAGACTGGGATGAAAACAGCCCCCTCACTATTATGAATGACGAAGGTGAAAATGGTGACGAAATCGCCGGAGACGGCATTTTCAGCCGGATATTGCTGATGCCGGAAGGCAATTGGGAATTCAAAATTGTGCTTAATAATAACTGGGACCAGAATACAAGCGAAGACAACTTATACATAAATCTGCCCGAACAGACGAACATAAGATTCACTTACAATTTTATCGATAACGGGATAACCTGGCAGAACGGTGAGCAGTATACGGGTTATGGTGATATAGATAATAACGGCTATGTGGAATCCTTTGATGCTGCCCTGGTTTTGCAATACTTTGTAGGGCTTGATCCTTCTGCTGCTCCTCTACCCTGGGAAGAATGGCGGCTTGTGAGAGCAGACGTGGACGGCAATGGCTTCGTAGAAGCATACGATGCCTCTTTGATCCAGAGATTTGTTGTAGGCATGATTGATCATTTCCCCGTGGAAGATAACTGATAATAGCATGCGTAATAATTAAAAAAGCCACTGGACAGTGGCTTTTTTATTATGGTGGCAAGACCCAGACTTGAACTGGGGACACAAGGCTTTTCAGGCCTCTGCTCTACCAACTGAGCTATCTCGCCACGTTATTATTAAACGAATATTGAGAAAAATCGGGAAGGGGTTATATTGTCAAGAAAAAACTGAAATTTCCGGCATCATCCCGGATATTTTTTTTTGTGCTGACTAAAGATCACTGTGAACGGTGATGCCTGTCTTGTTTGATTTCGAGGTGTAAATTATAATTTAAGGCAATACAACGTCCGCTGATACTCTGGGCTTTCGGTGCAAATTACTATGTTTTGAGATCGTGCATTTATTGCAATATTGGTCCGGATAGAATATTTAGTGGCTCAAAATTATCGGAGGGGTGGTTCAACTTGAGAATACACGTGGCTCTATTTTAAAATATTATTCAATTCCGCATAATCTAATTTTTGTTCTTCCAGATTTGAGCGTGGGGTGCTATGGAGTCAGATATTATTTTATGGACATTATGGACATTATGGACATAATGGGCTTGGATAGAAACCTGTATTCTGGACGTAAATCCGCATCTATTTTATTAGGTTTCATTAATCAATCACTCTTAATTTTCTTCTATTGGAGAAGGTCTCTCATCTAAAACCTTGCGAGTGGTCGAAAGACCTTCGCAATGGTGACGACCAAATAGATTTTATCTCGTGAAAATTCCTAATTCGGCAGGCATGAACCAGAGAGACAGCACATATACCAGCCAAGATACAAAGTCACTTAACTCTATATTTATCAATGGATAGCCCCGAGCTTCAGCTCGGGGATCATCGCCTCACCTCACCCTCCCCCTGCCTGTCGACGGCGAAGCCGTCGGCGGGCAGGGGGAGCGTTTTTAACCCCCGAGCTAAAAGCACGGGGCTATTCATTCAACATTCAAAATTATTCCACCGCCCTGCCTGTTGTTTTTGAGCTTAGAATAAGAAAAATTTCGGGGGTATACTATGATTTCAGGAATATACTTGACGAAAAAAGCTGCGAGTGGGAAACTAAGTTTATCAGTGAGGTAGATAACGATGAATAGAGAAGCTAAGATCAAAGAGCTCGTTAAAATGGTGCGGCATGAGCCTTTGCAGGTCAAGGAGGAATGCGGGCAAATTCTCAAGGAATGCCTAATCGAGGGTGATAGCGGTAATGAATATCTGTGCTATATGCTGCTATCGGACGTGTATTCTCATTTAGGAGAATACAAAGAGGCGAAAGCGGTTCTTGAGCCGGCAGAAAAAATTGCAAAGGCATCAGGTGATAAAGAGCAATTAGCCAAAATCCATAATAATTACGGGATAATTAACTGGTATCTGGGGGATTATTCAAATGCACTTTCTGAATATATGAAGCTCAAGGCTTACGCTGAGGAGCTAAATGATCCGGGTTTGCTTTTTAATGCCTATAATAATATAGCCATGATTTACTGGATAGAAAACAAATATGAACTGGCAGCGGAAACTTATCAAAAGGGATTTAAATTTCTTGATGATAAAAAGAGTCATAAGGCAGCTAATGCCCTGAATAATATAGGTCTTTGTTACGTGCGGTTAGATAAGCTTGAATTAGCTGAAATTCATTTACGGCAGGCATTAGAGATATTCGAGCAGGAGAATGATCAAAAACTTGTGGCAAATTCACTAATGAATATCGCCCATTGTCATCTGGTTAATAATAAAAATAAGGAAGCCAGGGAAAATGTGGAAAAAGCCACGATAATAAAGAGAAAGATCAACGATAATTGGGGAATTTGCCAGGGTCTCAGCATGTTAGCAAGGCTTTATCTTTCTGAAGATAGGCTGGAAGAATCCCGGGCTGCTTTTGAAGAAGGGCTCATATTGTCCGAGAAAATCGGAGCTAAACCTTTGATTCTGGATTGTTATCTGATTGGCAGCGAATATTATGAGCTAAAAGAGGATTTTCGGAAATCACTGCAATACCATCGCAAATACACAGAAATCTGGAAGGAAATGCACAAAAAGGAAGCCAGCGAGAAACTGGCAGAACTTGAGAAAGATTACAGGATCAAGGAAAAAGAGAAAGAAAATGAGATTTACAGATTAAGGAACATAGAATTAAAGCAGAAAAATGATTTGATCCATGCCCAGAAAAAAGAGTTGGATAAAACTTTGCAGAAATTACAGATACTCAATGATAATCTTCAGATTGAGATCGATCATCAGGTAGAAGAATTGCGTAATAAAGACCAGATGCTCATCATGCAGTCTCGTCAGGCGGCTATGGGCGAGATGCTGGCCTGCATAGCTCATCAGTGGAGACAGCCCTTGAGCGGGATAAGCATAATCACTCAGAATCTCACGGATGCCTGGGAATTTGAAGAATTCAACGAGGAATTTCTGCGTAAGAGCTGTCAGAAGACTCTGGATTTAGTAAATTTTATGAATAATACGATCACAGATTTCAGAGATTTTTTTGGTGCAGACCTGGAAGCGAACGATTTTGATCTTAAGGATGTGGTGCAACGCACGCTGAGATTTGTGGAACACTCCCTCACTAACAGTAATATAAATTTAAAGCTTGATTTGCAGGAAGTAGCCGTGCACGGCTTTCCCAATTACTACAGTCAAGTGGTGATGAATATCCTTAATAACGCCAGAGACGTACTGGAAGAGAGAAAAGTCATTAACCCGGTGATCATTGTGAAATCATTTAGATCAATTGATACAAAAAAATCTATACTTACTATAGAGGATAATGGCGGTGGCGTGAAAGAGGGAGAAATAAAAAAAATATTCAATCCTTACTACACGACAAAAAATCGTGAGAAGGGAACCGGCTTGGGTTTATATATGTCTAAGGTGATAATAGAAGAAAATATGAAGGGCCGGCTTTCTGTGAATAATACGAATCTGGGAGCATGCTTCAAAATAGAATTGTAGTGGAAGAAAAGAGGATGAACTCATAGAAAACCGTGGGAAAATAAAATCTGATCTTTTGCTGATAACCGCAGCAATGCTCTGGGGTTTTGCTTTTGCAGCCCAAAGATATGGGATGCGGCACGTGGGACCCTTTCTATTCAATGCTTTTCGCTTTCTTCTGGGCAGTTTGGCTATTCTCCCTTTCTGCGGCATCAAATTTGATAAAGCAGAACTGAAAGCCGGGATATATATGGGCATAGTCCTCTTTATTGCCACTACCCTGCAACAAGTAGGGATAATCTATACTACAGCAGGCAAAGCCGGTTTTATCACAGGATTATATGTGATCTTTGTTCCAATACTGGGAGCTTTTTCCGGTGATAATGCCAGCCTGCGAACCTGGCTGGGGGTGGTGACTGCGATTACAGGTCTCTATTTTTTAAGTTTACATGGCAGGACAGAGCTGGTGGCAGGAGACAGCCTTGTACTTTTAAGTGCCTTCTTTTTTGCCGTTCATGTGCGAATGATCGGTGAATACTCACGATTATATGCTCCGCTTAGATTAGCCTTCGTTCAATTTGCCATCTGTGCCCTTCTCAGTATAATAAGCTGGATCATCTTTGAAAGAGCTTCGGCAGCAGGTGTGCAAAAAGCTATCATCAGCATCATCTATGGCGGTGTGGTCTCTGTGGGTATTGCTTACACAATACAGATATTTGCCCAGCGAACTGCTCCTGCTGCCGATTGCGCTGTGATCTTGAGCCTGGAAGGTGGGTTCGCTGTTTTAGGCGGATATTTGATCCTCGGCGAAATGATGTCTGCCCAGTCTCTTTTCGGCTGCTTACTCATGCTTATTGGTGCTATCCTGGCAGGATTACCGGATAAATTGATTCATAGATAGATTTCATTTTCAGTCATCTCCTCGGTTTTTCTAATTAACCTGGTAGATAGCTCATTGGTAATTATGGAGTTACACATGCTGTCACGAAGATATTATTAAAAATTATGCTTCAAGCCAGGGATAAATCCAGATCAGAGGAGTGACAACAGGAGAATAAATCAGGCATACACCTGGTTTTATAATTTTTTGTATTGTTAAATGCTTCATATTGTGTGAGATAAAGATTGTTGTTAAAGTCAACCATTGCGAAGGTCTATCGACCTTGGCGATGGTGACGACTAATAACTTCATAAGTTCAATATTCCAGACACAAATAAATTTCGGGGGGGTATGCCAGTGTTCTCGAATAAGGATTGACAGTAATGAGTGGTGTGTGTGATATTGCCGGCATCTGGGAAATAGCGATGAATGATAAAGGAAGAATCGGGATGCAGGCATTAATATTAGCGGCAGGTATGGGTAGGCGAATGGGTGCTGTCACTTGCGGGATACCCAAGCCGATGCTGGAAGTGAATGGCCGTTCTATCATCCATCATCAGATAGCGAGTTGTCTGACCTGTGGTGTGAGCCGGTTTGTGATCGTGACAGGATATGAAGGGGTCAAGTTGCGTGAGCATGTGGAGCAGATATTAACTAAAGAGCGTTCTGTATTTGTGGAAAATCATGAATATGCCAGCACCAATACCTTGTATTCGCTATATCTGGCGAGGCAATATTTGAATATTGACACCTTATATTTTAATGGTGATGTGATGTTTGAGGGCATATTATTGAACAAATTGATATCTAATCGTGAGAGCTCTATCTTAGTGGAACTCAAAGAAAAGTGTGATAGTGAGGAAGTGAAAGTGTTACTTGATGCAGCGGGTAATCTTGTATCAATTGGCAAGGATATGCAATCGCAGCAATGTGCGGGTGAATTTACAGGGATAGCCCTTTTCAGGTCGGGGTTTCTGCCACAATTAAAGCGTGGTTTAGAGGCAGGCATCAGGGCAAAGCAGCAGAATAATTATTTTGAGTATGCGATAGACAGATATTGCTGCGATTCAGAGATAAAGGCAGTTTTCACGGAAGGAAACTATTGCATTGAGATAGATTTCCCGAAGGATTTGCAGAAAGCACGCCGGTTATTCAGATGAAAAAGCTATTATTGACTACCCTGAATGCGCGTTATACTCACACCTGTCTGGCATTATACTATTTGCGAGCCTCGCTGGCAGATAGCCGGATAGAGATAGGGGTTTGCGAATTTAATATCAATCAGTCTCGCTTGGAGATATTAGAAGGCATACTAGGTGCCGAGGCAGATTATATAGCAATTAGCGTTTATATCTGGAATGCCCGTGAAATCCGGTCAATTTTGGCAGATATCAAGAAATTATCTCCGGGTGTTGTAATTATTCTGGGAGGACCGGAAGTAAGCTATCAGGCAGAAAAGTGGTTATTGCAGTTTCCCTGGCTGGATTACGTGGTATTGGGAGCCGGAGAAGGAGTAATAGGCGATATATTGCAGGACAAGGCGGGTATAAATAAAGGCATAGTGCAGGGCAAAAGCTGGGATATGGACGAATTGCCCTTTCCTTACCGGGAGATGTCCGAGCAGGATAAGCAGACAAAATATTTTTATTATGAGACCTCGCGGGGCTGTCCCTATAAATGTGCCTACTGCCTGTCTTCACGAGTTCAGGATACCTTACGGTTCAGGTCATTGGACAAAGTATTCGTTGAATTGGAGTATTTTATAAGAGAGGGGTATAATCAGATAAAGCTGGTGGACAGGACATTTAATGCTTCTTCTGAGAGAGCGAGAAAAATTTGGCAAAAAATACTGGAATTATATAAAATCTATCCAGCTTCTCCCACGAAATTTCATTTTGAAATCCATCCGGAATTACTGGGTAGCGAAGATTTTGCTTTATTACAAGCGGTGCCTGCGGGCAGGTTTCGTTTTGAGATGGGTATACAAAGCTTAAATGAATTGACTTTGAGGATAATAGGGCGGGGGATGAATTGGGAAAAAATTAGAGAAAACATCATAAAGATAAGACAACTGGGCAATATCAGGGTGCATCTTGATTTGATAGCGGGATTGCCGGAAGAGGATATAAGATCGCTGGGGCTGGGTTTTAACGAAGTGATTAAGTTAGGTTGCGGTCAATTGCAGCTTGGTTTTTTGAAGGTATTAGCTGGGACAGAGATGGAGTTTCTGGCGGGGCTTTATGGCATATTATATCAAACTGAGGCTCCATATGAGGTTTTGCAGACGCGAGTGATGAGCTGGGGGGAATTACGGATAGTGAAAGGGATAGAATCGATGCTGGATATCTATATAAATTCGCATAAATATGACAGAACGGTGACAGCTATTATAGAGCATAAGGGGGGAGGAGCCTGGGAATTGCTAAGAGATTTAGCGGAGTATTACAGATTTCATAAGATAGAGCAGAAGCTGCGGGACTGGGAGAAGTGTGCTGAGATACTGGCAGATTACTATAAATCTCAGGGCATAATGTCATTAGAGGAGCTGCTTGATCATCTGCGACTGGATTGGTGCAATCAAGCGCGGAGTCATTATTATCCTGCCTTTTTGCGTTCAGTGGGGCTTGCCAAAGCCAAGGAGAGAGGATACAGGTTTCTAAAATCTTTACCGGAGGCAAAATTAAGCTCTGGGCAGATGCGTCAGGCAATCTTCTTTCAGTCAGTATCGGGGGTATATGGTCGAGACATCCTGGTATTTTATGGTAAAGTGGGGGATAAAGAGGTATTACGTCTCAATCAGGAACTGGTGGAATAGTAATATTTTAGAATTGGATTCTTTTACCGGAGCGGTAATGATCGAGCCATTTTTGAAAATCTTCAGCTTCTATCTGTTTGCGGAATTCAGCAATATTTCTGTAAAAATCCTGGTCATCAATTTTATTAATTTGATTAATGCGGTAAAACATCAATTTTTCTCCGACCCTGAGAATTGGGCTATAGTATCCTGCCTCATGATTAATCATATCTTCTATGAGAATCCGGCTTTGTTGAAATCCTGGAATTCTGGAATCAAGTGTGAGGTTTGCAATTCTATGAAGACCCCCCAGAAAATAGAGAAGCGAGTCTGGCTGTGCACCTTTCTGTAGCTCAGAGATCAGTTTGCTAATATATTCTCTGCCTCGCTCAATTTTCTTATTTGCTTCAAAATTACTAATAATTTTATCGACGGATTGATCAAAGCTCAATTGTACCGAAGAGACCTTGCGTCTTAGGAATATCACGGCATAGCCGTTATCAGTTTTCACGAGCTGAGTGAGTTTTTCGTTGCGCCAGAGTCGCATTAAGGCGGGTCTATAGGGTGAGATATCACCTAATCCGGGAAAATTTTCTTCAAAGCTGAGCAGAGGGGTCTCAAAGATATCCTTTTTATCTGCATAGATATAACAATCGCTGAAATAGGTAGTGGAATCAAAAACTGCTCTGGCATTGTTATAGGCGAGAGAATCCGCCTTAAAATTTTTAAGTGAACTTTCCAGAATTTCCCAGATGTCCAGTAATGGATACAATCCCTCGGGATGGTGCTTGATATAATTAATAATTAGAAAGCCCTGAGGAATTGCTATTGGTTTACTGAAGTTTCTTTCGGGAATATTTTTCAGGAAGGGCAGGATTTCTTTGGGGAATTTATCGAGCTCTATAATGCCGTCCGGCAGGAAATAGCAAGTATCAGCGAAAGCCCATTTCACCAGGTTATAATCGATGCCATTACGCAGATAATTTGCTGCCAGATTTGCTCTCTCGGAGTCAAGACAGACGAGGAATCTGCATTCGACTGCCTCAGAATGGAAATATTTATTCTGATTTTTCCAGTAAAGATCAATAATTTCCAGGCTGTCTATAATAGCGTTATCGGGCTCGAGATTATAAAGCACTCCGGCTAGGGCTACGCTGTCACTTGTAGTGAAATCGCTTATATGTTCCTGATAATAATTCATAAGCAATTCGTTATCATAGGTGGAAACTATTTCCGTTTTAAAGTAACCACTTTCGATAAGATCGTCAAAATCGGGAATATAGCTGGGATAGATGGAGCTTAGCACGAAAAAAGTTTCTATCCCGCCGGCAGAGACCACGCCATAGACGGTACCTTCCTGCACGGCTTCGGCAATTTTTTGTTCGGTTTCATCACGGAAGGGATATTTATCCAGATAAATAGCTTGTTTTTGCAGAACCAGATTATTATCACGGGCTGCCCAATCCAGATATTCTTCATTAAAGAGATATTTTTCCAGATCAGAGATCACGTTTTCTCTATTATTAACCAGTGGCCAGGTTCTGCCGTGCAGATGTTCCACAAGGTCGATTCTATTTACTATCAAGGCAGGGACTTTGAATTCTTCCAGGTGGTCATAAAAATAGAGTCTGTATTCATCGATATTTTCCTGAAAATCTGTATCTGAGATGTATGCTTTCCATACCTGTGATTTCACATCAGCCAGTTTGACAGTGGAGGGATCGTATTTATCGATCAGCCAGAAGAGAATGATACCTTTTTCCAGTTCCCAGGGTTGGCTGATCTCATTATGTTTCAGGCTGATGGCTGATTTTATCATATCTTTTGGGATGTTGCCGGTGGGCGAGTCCGGCGAGATAAAGCCGGTAGTAAGCCTGGGATATCCTACCGGAAGGTCTCTGGAGAGTTTATTTCGCACCAGGTCTGCTTCTGCGAGAGCCAGTTTTCTTTGTTCTTGGATAAAAGCTTTATTACGGGCAGCCTGGTTAAGCAATTGCACTTCCTGCTCTAAAATTTCCTGAGAGATACTATCTTCCGGGGCATAAAGAACCAGTCTGTCAAATACGGAGATTTCTTCGTAATTTCCTTCAATATTTTTTTCTGCCTGGCGGCTGAAATCTTCATATTTTATAAAGACAAATCCAAGTTTATATTTTTCAGGAGGTTTAAAATATGATTTGTGGTCCTGGAAATATTTACGTGCTCCGCGGGCGGTTAGTTGTGGCGAAATGCTTACATCTTCCAAATCAAACTGTGCGTAGCTCATATCGATCTTCATATTTTGCTGATAAAATCTTGAAAGCAATTGATTATCGGAGAGTTCCAGTTTCTTATTGATCAAAGCTCTGGTCTTTTCTATGAGGATATCTTCATGCATAGTTGCCAAAATCTGTCTAATACGGTCACCTTCTTTTAACTGGGCAAATTTAGAGTAATCGAACTCATTATCGGTAATAAACAGAGGATGGTCAGCGAATTCTTTGATAAAAAGAGCTTCAGTTTCTTCATCACTCACCCTGATATTTTGTTCTCCGGCATATAATAATAACAGCTTTTCTTCAATGAGGCTATCCATCGCGATTTGGCGTTTGGTGATATGTGCGAGGCTATCCGGCAGTTCTGCCATTTTTTCGCGAAATTCTTCGCCTTCTATGCTATAATCCTCTACCCAAGCCAGTGGAACTGCCCAGGTGATTACGGTGCTACAGCAAATTATAGCTGTCAATAACAGTTTCAGCATTATTAATCCTTTAATTTTCATTATTTTATCTCCGGCGGGGGGGCTTATCGCCCATGCCGGTTTGAGCTATCGTCACTGTTTTATATACGGAAATTATTTCAAGATATTTCTTGGAGTGCATCTCAGAAAAGGTGTGTCTGCTTGCAGGACTTTTTCTATTTCAGCTAAGATAGCCTTATAATCAGAAGAGTGATTGATAAAATCTCTCAATCGGGCGGAGTCTTTATAACCTTTTGTATAGGCAGAAAGATGATTGCGCATTTCCGGAATTGCCTGCTTTTCGCCGCCTTTTGAGATAGCCAGAGCATAGTGCTCTTTGATAGTAGCTATCACCTCATCAATAGAAGGCTGCCAGATGGTGCCGTTCTGCAAAAATTCTCTGACCTCCCGGAAAATCCAGGGTCTGCCGATGCTGCCCCTGCCTATCATTATGCCGTGACAATTAGAGAGCCTTATCATATCGGCAGCATCATGCGGAGATTTAATATCTCCATTTCCAATAACGGGGATATTAATTATTTCGCAGACGGCTTTAATGATAGCCCAATCGCTCTCACCTGCAAACATCTGGGATTTGGTGCGGGGATGGATGATAATCATATCTGCGCCCGAGGCTTCCATTTGAGCGGCAAATAGTGGGGCGTTTATATTTTGGGTATTCCAGCCGGAGCGGATTTTAACCGAGAGCGGAATATTGTGAACAAGGCAGACAGATTTGACTTTACGCACAATCTCTTTAGCTTTGGTGATATCAAGCATCAGGGCAGAGCCGGCGCCTCTTTTTACTACCTTTTTCACGGGGCAGCCCATATTGATATCAATAAAATCCGGATAAAGTTCTGCAGCTTTTTGGGCGGCATATTGCATAATATCAGGATCAGAGCCAAAAATTTGAATACCGGCAGGTCGCTGGCTTTGGGAGAATCTGGCATAGCCAATAGTTTGATCATAGGAATAGCGTAATCCATCAGCACTCACCATTTCGCTAACAACAATATCTGCACCCCATTTTTTGCAGATATAGCGGAAAGCATTATCTGTAAAACCTGCCAGAGGTGCAAGCCAGAGGAGATTTTTATCCTTCAGGATGTCCATGTGAGATAAGATAAAAAATAGTAATACCGGCAGCAACTGCCGCATTGAGCGATTCCACTTTATATGCCATAGGGATTTTTATCCTCAGGTCAGCAGCCTCCATAATTTTTTTATTCACGCCATGAGCTTCGGAGCCGATCACCAGAATAGATGGAACCGGAACATCTTTGATATCTCTGATATCCAGAGAATTTTCCAGAGCAGTAACAATGAGAGTAGATTTCTGTTGGAGCAGCCAATCTACATTTTGTTCGCAGCTTGGGCAGGTGAGGACTGCGCCCATAGAAGCACGCAGGGCTTTGGGATTCAATAGCTCACAGCAGCCGGGCGAGGTGATAATGCCATTAACTCCCAGGCCGGAGGCGGTGCGGAATATTGTGCCCAGATTGCCGGGTTCGGAGATGTCATCAAGATATAAGAGCAGGTCTGTTTTGGTAATTTTTTTTCTTCGTGCCGGTAACAGCCCTATAACCTGCTGAGGCGTAGTAGTTTGAGAAAGTTTCTCCAGTTGCCAGCTTTTGCAGAAAGTGATTTTTTCCGGCTGCAAGTATTGATATTGGTTCACGGTTTCCCGGGTGCAAAACAATTCTTTAATGGGATAGCCACTGCGATGTATCTGATCGAGAAGTCTTTTTCCTTCCACGAGGGTCATTTCTCTTTCTTCGCGATATTTTTTGAGTTTCAGTTTACTAAGTTCTTTTAGATAGTTATTGGAGCTGCTGCGTGATTGAGTTTCTGCTGAAGCCTTACTACTATGAGGCTTATGGTCAGGTGCAAGACTGGCGTGTCGGTTAGAATGCGGATTATCTATTTTCCGGTAAGTTTTTTTATCCATGAATTCTCCTTATAGTTAAAAAAAGAGGTTGTACTATTTCGGGATTTTTCAGGCACTTCGAGCGTGTCTGAATAAGATATTATACAGCACTTTAAAAAAATACTGTGAATCTGTTTTAAGAGGAGATTTCAGATATTTTTTTATGTACAGACATTCAGAATCCATAATTTCTTTGAAAGTGTGGGGCATATCTACATAGAAGGGTGGTATGAGCCCGGGCTTCACCTGGTTCCTCAAATTCCGGATTTCAGCGGGATATAAATCAGAGTAATGCTGCGAAATAGCTCGCACACCCACCAGCTTGATATCACCTTTCAATAGGTTATAAAGCTGGGGTAATTCATCTATCCACAATCTTCTGAGCAGGTTGCCAAAGGGGACGATGCGGAAATCATTTTTTAGCTTACCGCCCTTTTGCAGTCTGTTTTTTTTAAAAACATAATCCTGCAAGAATTCGGCATAGGGGAACATAGTGCGAAATTTATAGATATAAATAGGTTTACCTTCTTTGCCTACCCGCTTCATTTTGATTAGTGCTCCATAGACAGGGTCTTCTAGATTGGCAGCTTCAGAGATTTTTTGGGCAACAAAATAAAAAAGATTATCTTTCTCCATCACATCCAGAATTTCAAAGCCGCAGTAAGCCACTCGTCCTAATATCTCACTCTGCGAGAAGGGCTTATGAGTTTCCTGAAAAACTGCATAAAAAATCTCTCTGATTACGGGAACCTGCTGGAAAAAGCGACGTGTGATAAAATCTATTATTGTGGTAATAGTAGCAAGAAAGGCGGGATAATTCTTATAGAACTTGAGATGTCTCTTGCGGAAATCTTCTCCGCAGGAAACAAAGAATCCTCCTTTCTGCAGATTAGAATTCACCTGTCTGAGGTATTCATTAATCCTGTTCCAGCCATTCACTTCATGCAGATTAACAAAAAGAAGCTGGGAAGAGGGCAAAACGTGCTTAATATTATAAAGATGGCTGGTGTGGAGCACGCTGCTGTTTTCTGCGGGTATGCGATCGAGTTGAGCGTTATGGCTGGCAAATTCAAAAAGAGAGATATTATCTTTAAGGTAGATATTATTGAGTGTTTCCTTTATTGGGTTTGCGGATGTTTCCGGCAGTTCGATGGCTTTTCGTACTTCGTATTCTGCGTGTTCGTCATATTCACGAGCAGCGGCAGTGATATAGGTAGAAACGTCTTTATCTCTGAGCAATCTGTGGGTAAAGAACCAGAAGGCAAAAAGTATGGTTTCGCCTGCAAATGTGAGCCCCATAGTGCCGAATACAATCATTCTGGAATAGTGAAAATAATTAAAGAAATAAAGCAGAATGAGGATGATGGAAATAGCAATAATATTTGAGCGGAAAATTTGCAGCCAGTTTTCAATAAATTTTTTCTTAAAGTCAAAGCTGTATTTGCCGCTGATTATGGACGTGATCAGCCAGATGAGAGCAAAGCCGGTGAAGGGGCGCCAGTAATTAGGCAGATACACACGCACAGTGGCAGATTTGGGCCAGATTGAGATGAGAAATGCCAGAGAGATAATAATTATATCTAAGAATAGGGCTATTTTGCGTTTTGAGAATATTTTCATAGTGAAGAATTCAAGAAATATTTAATCTCATTTTTTGATACGGGATGAGTTCCTAATTTAGACACTTTTATGCCGGCGGCACAATTAGCTATCTCAGCCGCTTCAATAAGGGGGGCTCCGGCACTGAGCGATAGCGCAAGAGCAGCAACCACCGTATCGCCTGCACCGGATACATCATAGACCTCACGGGCTCTGGCAGGTATCATTTTCATGCTGCCATCTTCAGAAAACACAGCCATACCCTGCTCACCCAGCGTGATCACTACGAGGCAATTAAGCTTATCTTTGAGAATTGCTCCGCATTTCTGCAAGCTGGCATTATCTGTAACAGGCAGACCCGCCATCTCCTCGGCTTCTTTTTTATTGGGAGTTATCAGATAGCAATTTCGATAATATTCCTGGTGAACAGGCTTGGGGTCTATGACCACGCGGGTGCCGTTTTCTTTTGCCCATAATAATATTCTGCTGATATTTTCAGGAGTGAGACTTCCTTTGGCATAATCGGAGATTATCAGGTAATTTGTTTTGGGTGAGTTTGCCATGATATAGTAAAGCTCATCGCTATTTTGTTTATCAAGATAGGTAATATCTTCATAATCAATGCGCAGCAGGTTCTGATTGTGGCCCAGTATCCGCACTTTTTTTGTAGTGGTTCTATCGGGAAATTGCCTTATTAATTGCGTAGAGATTTCTCTTTTTTGTAATTCACGAAGCAATTGTTCACCGGCAGCATCTTTTCCGATTATGCCGCAGAGATTAATATTTGCTTTCATTAAAGAGAGATTCATTGCCACATTGGCAGCTCCACCGGGAACGCTTCTCTCGTGAGTTACGCATACTACAGGCACAGGAGCCTCCGGTGAGATGCGTTCTACTTTACCGAATATATAATGATCCAGCATCAGATCGCCCGTTACAGTAATTTGCTGACGGTCAAATCTTTCCAGCACTTCAAAAATTTTTGATTTATCTAATTCTTTCATATTTTCACTGATTTTGAGATTGGGAGATTTGTCAATTCTTTCTTAGTTTCTGACATACCCCCGAAAATTTTTATGGTGCTGGGAGCTGCGACGTCCTTGTCGTAGAGATTTGGCTACTATTAACCGAGTAGAAGAATTTTTTACCACAGAGGACACAGAGGACACAGAGGGAATTGAATGTAAAATGTAAAATGTAAAATTAAGCTGCGATGTGTCTGTGGTAGAGATTTGGTTACTATTAACCGAGTAGAAGAATTTTTTACCACCACACTTCGAATAATGTTCGACATGGCAAGCAGAGGATACTGAGGAAGTACTTAAAGATGCAGATCAATGTATCACGACTTTCCTGGTCTTAGATTGCATTTAAATACAAGATTGTTTCTTTAGCCGCGAATAGCCTACGTAAACTTACGGTTCATCAAAACCAACCGAGCTTTATTTTCTGCGTAACCCTAACTTCCAGCTCATGATTTGATTTTTTAATTGTTTTCAATTTCACAGTTTTTTATTATATTATTTTCAGATCGCTGTAGCGAAATAAGATACAAGGAGTAGTATCATGAAAATCAAGCTTAATCCCAATATTCTGATTGCCAAAGTATCGATGGATGGTCTGGTTGTATATCATTTACCCAAATTGGCTTATATCTGGTATGCAAGGGGAGTTGCTGTGAAGGCGGGTGATCTTGAAAGAACAAAAGAACAAAAGCGTGAAAGCACGAAAGCTTGAAAGCGTGAAAGCTTGACAACACGAAGGCGTGCTCTCGTGCTTTCGGGTTTTCGGGCTTTCGGGTTTTCGCCGTTCAAAAGGAGGATTATATGAAGATATCTAATTGCAAAGAGCTTGAGGTTATCACATTGTCTTTTGCTAATGCTATGAAAATATATCCTTTTGCGAAAATTTATCCGCAGGAAGAACGATATTCTTTAACTGATCAGATTATAAGATCATCTCGTTCAGTTAGTGCCCCCGTGTAATAAAATGAATTATGTATATGTGCTGGATAGTATTTGAAAAAATCTAATGGTCATAGTTACTTGAAGAATAGACTAAAAATGATACTCAGAAATAAAACTTCTTACACAGGGCGGGAGGGTTCTGCCAGGAACTCTACAAAAGAATATATTAGATTTCTTTATATAGCTTTTAGCTCTTTAACAGAGCTTGAAACGCAGATTATATTCAGTTATGAACCAGGATTCATAGATAAGAATAAACCAGATTATTATCAAAAAGAATTAGCAAGAATCGGAAAATGATACAAAGGCTGATCAAGTACTTAATAAAAAAGGATGCTGAATAATGACCAATTACCAATCCCCAATCACCAATCCCCAGACACCAGTCACCAGTCACCAATCCCCAGTCACAAAGATATTAATAACAGGCTCATCCGGCTTCATCGGTTATCACTTGGTGAAGCGTCTGATGGAGAATCCTGATTATGATGTAATTGGACTGGATAATATTAATGATTATTATGACCTGCGGGTTAAATATGGCAGGCTGGATGACTGCGGGATATATATCCAGAATATCAGGCATAACGTTCTGCTGCAGAGTGAGAAATATGCCAATTACCGCTTTATTAAGCTGGATTTATATGATCAGAAGAATCTCCATCAGCTCTTTGAAAATGAAAAAATTGATCTTGTGGTCAATCTGGCTGCTCAAGCCGGGGTACGCTATAGCATCACTAATCCCGATGCCTATCTAAAAAGCAATATCATCGGGTTCTATAACATTCTGGAAGCCTGCCGGCAGCATAAAATAAAGCATTTTGTTTTTGCCTCTTCCTCCAGCGTGTATGGCTGGAATGAGAAGCTGCCCTTTTCCACCTCCGATAATGTGGATCATCCTATCAGCCTGTATGCCGCTTCTAAAAAGAGTAATGAACTTTTGGCTCATTCCTATAGTGCCTTATATAATATCCCGACAACCGGCTTGCGGTTTTTTACGGTATATGGTCCCTGGGGACGTCCCGATATGGCACTATTTCTCTTTACCCGAAAGATTCTTTCCGGGGAACCGATTGATGTATATAATCAGGGCAATATGATCCGCTCCTTTACTTATATTGATGATATTATAGAAGGAGTGGTGCGAGTGATAGATAAGCCGGCTTTAAGTAATGAAAACTGGTCAGGAAAAAATCCCGATCCTGCTTCGTCTCGGGCACCATATAAACTTTATAATATTGGTAACGATTCACCAGTGCAATTGATGGATTTTATAATTGCTATCGAAAAGGAATTAGGTGTGAAGGCAAAAATGAACCTGATGCCAATGCAAGCCGGGGATGTGCTGGCTTCCCAGGCAGATGTTAGCGACCTGATGAGAGATTTTGGCTACCAGCCGCAAACTTCTGTGCAGCAAGGGATCAGTAAATTCGTGAAGTGGTATGTGGGGTTTTATGGAGGATTTTTGGACGGTTAGACTTTTGGACGGTTGGACTTTTGGACGGTTGGACTTTTGGACTGTTGGACTGTTGGAGGGTTGGACGGTTGGACGGTTGGGCTTTTGGACGGTTGGACTGTTGGACTTTTGGACGGTTGGACTGTTGGACGGTTGGAG